>JBFZCQ010000135.1:0-6895 GCA_041307905.1 Methylotenera sp. | reverse complement strand
CTAAATTCTATACGCGGGGTCGCGTGTAGATCAGGGAATATATAATGAAAAAATTTACCATTGCTAGCTTTATGGGCCTAGCACTTTCAACTCCAGTTATCGCTCAAGAAACAATTTTTCTTGAAGACGTAACAGTAAAAGCTAACCGCTTTGAACGTAAAGACACTGAGACTACTTACGCTTCTGAAATTCATACTGCCAAACAAATTGAGGCATCGGGTGCTGCAACGCTCTATGATTATCTGGCACAGCAGACTTCACTTAACGCATCACCAAATATCGGCAACAAAGCAACACCAGCAATTAACCTGCGTGGCTATGGCACTGAAAATGGGCATCAGAACGTTGTTATTACGGTTGATGGTCAACGTCTGAACAATATCGATTTATCACCCGCCCTTCTGTCGGGAATTGCACTAGGTAATATCGACCGCATTGAAATCGCTAAAGGCAGTGGTTCTGTGATCTACGGAGATGGTGCCACTGCTGGTGTTATTCAGATTTATACCAAAAACAAAACCGGGGTCACAATCAGCGGTTCTCTAGGCAATTATGGCCAGAATAATTCCTATATTAATGCTGGATTTTCTGAGAAATTTCTTGATCTCTCCTTTAATTTATCGCATGACAGCAACGACGGATTTAGCAAAAAAGATATTACTGGCCACAAAGATCAGTTTACAAGCAATAGCCAAAACGCAAAATTAAGAATCAAACCTACTGATCAGTTGCGCTTTGATATTTCAGTGACAAGTTCGCGCAACGATGTGCGCTATTTAAATCCTCTGGATATGGAACAATTCAGAGACGACCCCAGACAAAATGGCGGCAAAGCTTATACTCAGCAAAGCTTTGACAGTGACCAATGGCGCATCGGTGCTGAATACGATATCACTGACAACGTAAAAATTAATGGCTTTCATTATCAGGAAGACAAGTTCTCAGAATTCGTTTCCGCAACACCTTCAACTGCCAACTCTTTATACAAAGGTGACGACCTCAGCATCAGCTTTCAGAACGAAACATTAAGCTTACTTGCGGGATACCAGAATTTTGATGGAGAGCGCAAGTCCTTTAGCGACTATACTGCGTTCCCTTGGGGCAGTATATCCAAAGACAAAACCACCAAGAAAAATGAAGCTGTCTACTTTAGTGGTGAATATAAATTCAACGCATTGACATTATCTGCAGGTGTGCGCGATGAAAAGGTGCGCTACCGGTTTTCACCTGTTATCTCTGCTTATGGCACACCCGGAGCCAAACATGATGAAAATATTGATGCCTGGGAAATAGGCAGCAATTACAAAATTAATAATCAGCTGAGTATTTTTGCAAACTTCAATCAAGCCTATCAGGCACCTGATATTGACCGACTGTTTACATTTGGTGGCGGATTTAACGGTTTTATCAATCCGGCCAAAACCAAAACATTAAATCTCGGCGCAAACCATGTCACAACTAATAATCGTCTGAAACTGACGCTTTTCAAAGCAAACATTGAAGATGAAATCTATGTGGTACCGCTCATCTATAAAAACACCAACATCGACAAATCTCACAAATATGGCATTGAATTACAGGATTTATATAAATTTAACAACGAATTAAGTGCATCTGTCATTTATAACTTCACTCGGGCAATTATAGATAAAGAGGATGAAGGTGCAGGCAGTTTTGACAATAAAAATTTACCTGGTGTACCTAAGCACTCCATTGCAATCAACATGAATTACAAATTTCTGGAACACGCCACTTTAAATCTTAACCATACCTGGCGTTCCAAAGCATATGCTTTTAACGATTTTTCCAACGCATTTGATTATAAACAGGACTATTACCGATCCACCAATCTGGCAGTCAGTTATCAATATAAAAACCTGAATGTTTTTGCTGCAGCAAATAACATTTTCAATCAGGAAAACTCCATTCAGATCCAAGATAACGCCATTTACCCTGTTGATTTCGTGCGCACCTGGCGCGTGGGAATGAAAGCAGATTTCTAATGTATTCTTTTATGCAGTATCACAAAATGTTATGATGTTGCAAATGATCAAGGACGCGTATAACCCATGCGCGCCTTTTTGAAAGGCACTAAATAAAATGAACAAATCAAATCCACTATCAGCATCGTATATGCAAATCATCCTCGCTGTAGCAATCGCTTTTTTCATGCTACTAACACGTGGCAGTCACGTACTGACCAGCGTATCGCTACCGGATGCAAGTCTAGCTTTATTGTTAATCGGCGGTTTATATCTGAGGAAAACCATCTGGTTTGCATTGTTTATAGTGCTAGCAACCGCGATTGATTTCGGTGCGGCCGCGATTGACAGCATCCAGGCATTCTGTCTGACTGACGGCTACTGGGGTATGTTGCCAACCTACGCAGTGATGTGGCTGGCTGGTGTATGGCTCGGCAAACAAGCTGATAGCGCAGATTTTACCAAATACGCAGTAGCATCTACAGTTTCAACATTTGCTGCATTTATGATCTCTACTCAAACTTATTATATATTCTCAGGTCGTTTCCCAGATGCAGGCATTGTTGAATCTATGCAGCACGGCTGGGAATACCTGCCAAGTTACATGGGCTTTACTGCAATGTATCTGGTGGCATTCTGGGCATTTATTAAAACAATGCCTAAATTACACAATACATTTAAAGCGTCATCATCAGCTAACGTCGCATAACTTATTGCGACCAGGGTGTTAAATACAAAAACAGCCCGCATTAGAGTCTGGCTCTAATGCGGTTTTTTTATGGCTAATTATCAATTCACTGAATCGGAAATCGCTACCGTCTATCGTGTGATTGCAGAGCGCAGGGATATGCGCCATTTTCTGCCTACGCTGGTAAATCCGGATACTTTGACAAGAATTCTGCAAGCCGCACATCAGGCACCCAGCGTAGGTCTTATGCAACCATGGCGGTTTATTCGAATTACCGACAGCAGCGTCCGCAATAGCATTCATCAACTTGTAGATGAAGAGCGCAAACTTACTGCACAGGCAATTGGCGAATATGAAAACACGGCACGCATGGCGGAGTTTCTACGACTGAAAGTTGAAGGTATATTAGATTGCGGTGAGCTATTAGTCGCCACACTATGCAACAAGCGTGAAGGGCATATTTTTGGCCGCAGAACATTACCTGAGATGGATATTGCCTCAGTGAGCTGCGCCATTCAAAATATGTGGCTGGCAACCCGCGCCGAAGGATTGGGCATGGGCTGGGTTTCAATTTTCGACCCTGTAAAACTTGGGTCCCTGCTGAACGCCCCTGCAGAAGCAAAACCAATTGCAATATTGTGCATTGGGCACGTGAATACTTTTTACAACGAACCCATGCTGATTGAAACTGGCTGGAAAAAATCCAAACCTTTAGCTGACATGGTGATGGAAAATCAATGGAGCACGCATGAATAATGTGCATTTAATTTTAGGCGGTGCTCGCTCCGGCAAAAGTGCATTTGCCGAGAAGCTAGCTGTAGCCAGCGGCTTGCCTGTGACCTATATTGCCACCGCGCAAGTTTATGATAATGAATTCGGGCAGCGCGTCGAACACCATAAAAGCAGGCGACCTACGCATTGGCAAACAGTAGAACAATCTTTTAATCTGGGACAATCACTAAAAGAACACGCCGGCCCCGGCAAATGTGTAATAGTAGATTGCCTGACATTATGGCTGGCACAGTGCATCTGCCCTGATTGCGAAGGCCCGGAGAGTTTAAACTGGTTAGACGAACGTCACGCCCTATTACAAGAATTAGCCAACCTACCCGGCATGATTCTGCTCGTCAGTAATGAGGTTGGTATGGGAATAGTGCCATTAGGTGAAATCAACCGCCAGTTTCAAGATGAACAAGGTTGGCTGAACCAGGCGATTGCACAAATTGCAAACAAAGTAAGTTTTATCGCTGCAGGACTACCGCTTACGCTTAAAGGATAATCATGGAAACAACAACGTTTGAATTAAACGGTGAATTCATCGAACTATGCAACCTGCTCAAACTGGCCGGCATCGCCAACAGTGGCGGCCAAGGCAAACTCATGGTTTCAGACGGCATCGTGCAGGTAGATTGCAATATTGAAACACGCAGAACGGCAAAAATACGTGCCGGACAAGTTGTGGAGTGTATGGGCCAGAAGATCAAGGTTATTGCAGGTCAGAACCCTCAACGGTTCACAAAGTGAATTCTGGGGACTTCATCGTCAAACGATATACGCGTCACACTAGCATGATCAATCACCATTCTAAATAAGCCTTTCAACGGCATGTTCAGCACCTCTGCCAACATTGCCCGAATGACACCCCCATGGGTAATAACAGCAATTTCCTTACCAAGTGAGTGATTGCACACATCTTCTATAAAGCTTTTAGAACGGTGATGCAACTGCGAGAAATTCTCGCCATTAGGCGGTGATAAATTTGCATAATCATTTGCCCAGATATCAAACACATCCCTCGGAATGCTATCCCAAGCCTGCATTTCCCAGTCGCCAAAATGCAGCTCCTTTAGCCGATGATCAAATTGAACCTGGCCTAAATTGAGCGCAGTGGCCAATTTGACACAACGCTGCAGCGGGCTTGCATACACGGCATCAAATTTAATATGCGCGAGTTTTTCTTTTAATAAATCACATTCTGCATGAAAGTTTTCTGAAACATCTACATCGCTTTGCCCATAGCAAACACCTGAGGGTATATCTAATGTTGTATGGCGTATTAAATGCAATTTCATGATTAATTCAACTAACTGATAAGACCAAAATGAGCAAGCACACCCAAATAGAACGCGAGCTCTGTCATCTGCTGCGTTGCTCCGAGGCAATCACCAGTGTAACCACCCAGCCAGCGCTTGATTTTATTACGCCACCAAACCCAAATAAAACCAACACTGACCAGCCAGATTAACGAAAAAACTAGTACATCGTGCAGATCAATAGCATCTGAAAACAAATACCAGTAAAGCAGCACAAGCGGTATCAAGCCAAAAATAGTCGCTATGACCAGGTCTTTTAGCTGCACCTTGCTCGCCAGCGGCTTGGCTTTGCCACTCGCTTTAACATAGCTTAGTGTTGCCATCACGTAAACCGCACATAGCCGGCTAAGCGCATGCGCAGCGATTAATAAATAGGGCACACTGTTAACCGGCAAAGCGCTTAATATCTGAAACTTACCAAACAGCATTAAAAACAAAGCCAGCGCACCATAAGTGCCAAGTCTGGAATCCTGCATAATAGTAAGTATTCGCTCTCTATCCCAGCTTCCGCCCATGCCATCTATACTATCAGCCATGCCGTCTTCATGAAAAGCACCGGTAATATAAATTGTAGCTACCATACTCAGCAAAACTGCTATACCAACGGGGAAAATCCTCGCAGCCAGCACAAATACCAGCGCACCTGCCGTGCCAACGATAATGCCTACTAGTGGAAAATATTTAGCAGAATGATTGAGCTCCTGCTCCTCAAAGTTCGCAAAACTTGGTAGAGGAATACGTGTAAAAAAACCGACTGCAAGTAAAAAGTAACGCCATTCCTTACACAGAACATTCAGCATCATTCACCCACTTCTGATTTTTCACTGACACCGGCACTTTCAAACGAAGCCATCTCATTTAAAAAATTCACCGCTGCCAGCACCATAGGATAAGCCAGCGCAGCGCCGGTACCCTCACCCAGTCGCAAACCTGCATCCAGCAAAGGATTTGCATCCAGATGCGCCAATAGCTGTCGGTGACCGGCCTCACCGGAGCAATGTGCAAAAATACAATAGTGCAGAATATTTGGCTGCAGCCGATAGGCTGCCAGCAAGGCTGCGGTTGCAATAAACCCATCAATCAGCAAAACTGCATTCTGTTGAGCAGCACCCAGCATGGCCCCAGCCATCATGGCTATTTCATAGCCGCCAAAGGTTGCCAGTACCTGCATAGTATCGCCATTATTCAATTGATGCTGTGCCAGAGCCTGCTTGAGTATTGCAGTTTTTTTCACCAAGCCGGCGTCATCAAGTCCGGTACCACGCCCCACACACTGCTCAATCGCAACATTACACAAAACACTCATCAGGCAGCTGGCCGATGAAGTATTCCCTATGCCCATCTCGCCAAAACCCAGCACATTACAACCTGCACTGATTTCTTTCTCAGCAAGCTCAGCTCCTATAGACAGTGCTCGATTGCACTGTTCCAATGACATTGCCGGCTCCAAGAGAAAATTTCTGGTACCTAATCCGACTTTGGCATCGATTAAATCTTGGTGTCCATCAAAGGTATGATTAACGCCGGCATCCACAACGCGCAGCTGCATATTGTTCTGGCGTGCAAAAACATTTATTGCTGCGCCACCACGCAAAAAATTCAGCACCATCTGTGCAGTAACCGCCTGCGGATAAGGGCTTACACCGGCCTCGACAACACCATGATCACCCGCAAACACCATCAAGGCAGGCTTGTTCAATTGCGGCATCAATGTATTTTGTATCAAGCCAATCTGCAAGGCAATTTGCTCTAAAAACCCTAACGCACCGAGCGGTTTTGTTTTTTGATTGATTTTGTGCAGCAGTTCTACTTTAAGTGCCTGATTTGGCTGAGTGATATTAAATTTCATAACTACAGATTTTACATGGTTGTTGTTATCAACTTAATAAATATAAAATTTGTAGAAATATTTTTGTCCGTTTCTAATTTAGTTTGCTATAATGCGCGTCTTGCAAATATTTACCGAAGTTTGCAGATAGTTGTACAAGGGCCGGGTAGCTCAGTCGGTAGAGCAGCGGATTGAAAATCCGCGTGTCGGCAGTTCGATTCTGCCCCCGGCCACCAGTTAAATACAAGGGTTAGTCTCTAAGCTAACCCTTTTTATTTTTCCATGTAAGCGCTATGTAAGCTCC
>JBFZCQ010000134.1:0-3291 GCA_041307905.1 Methylotenera sp. | reverse complement strand
AAGACCTAAAAGAAAACGTAGATAATCACCAGAAAAATATCGAATTGCTGCAAAAGGAGCTCGATTCTCTGCGTTAATCTGAGATTAGCAGGAATATTCCCAACTTAAAAACCTGTCAATTCCAATATTCCGGCCTCCGCTGTAATGACGTTTTCTTGGTATTTTTATTAAAGATAGAGTTAATATTTATTTCATACAATGCTCTAATCTTTTTTAAAAACATCATTTTCCTTAAAACTTGCTCAATTAGCCACCTCAAAATA
Source organism: Methylotenera sp. (assembly GCA_041307905.1). Taxonomy (GTDB): domain Bacteria; phylum Pseudomonadota; class Gammaproteobacteria; order Burkholderiales; family Methylophilaceae; genus Methylotenera. The sequence continues at coordinate 3,028 of JBFZCQ010000134.1, read as the reverse complement.
TTATCCCCAATCATCTCTAACTGGCCTGCCTTTTGCTTTATTCATAGTATGATTACTGAAACTTTGAGTGCATCAATACTATGGTTCAAAAAACACCAGACCATTTTGCCGGGCTAGAACATTTAGCTACCGCAATTATTTTGCTCGATGACAATTGTCGCGTGGTTTACGTTAACCCTGGAGCAGAAATTATTTTTGCTTTCAGCGCTAGCCAGATTATCGGGCTGCACATCAGCGAAGTGTTTCCTAACTGCAATATTCTGATGATGGCAGTGAATAATGCTATTCAGCAGCAGAGTCCTTTCCGTGAACATGAATTCAGCATTAGCACGCACCGGCATAACTCTTTCGCGGTCACCTGTACCGTTACCCCTATTGAGTCACCTGCTGCCAGCCTGATTCTGGAGTTTCAGCAGATGGATGCGCAATTACGTATCGCGCGCGAAGAACGCATGCTGATTCAACAGCAGGCGAACGCCGAGCTACTGCGTAACCTTGCACATGAAATACGCAACCCGCTGGGTGGCCTGCGTGGCGCAGCGCAGCTATTGGAACATGAGTTACCATCACCGAGTCTGCGCGAATATACACAAGTGATTATTAAAGAAGCTGACCGCTTGCAGGCACTGATGGACAGGCTGCTCATCCCCCACCGCATTCCTAAATACCAACCGACCAATATTCATGAAGTTCTGGAGCGCGTAAGAAGCCTGCTGCTTGCCGAATCACCGCAATCAGTCATTATCAAACGAGATTATGATCTGAGCCTGCCCGAGTTGATTGGTGACAGGGAAAAACTGATTCAGGCAGTACTTAATATTGCACGCAATGCTGTACAAGCAATGCAAACACACAAAACACCAGCGAGCCAGATTACATTCAGAACACGTGCCGAGCGACAGGTGACGCTTGCGAGAAAGCGCTATCGCGTTGCTATCAAGCTGGAGATTATTGATAACGGCCCAGGAATTCCGGCAGATATACGCGACCGTATTTTTTACCCCCTGGTTTCTGGCAGCGAAGGTGGTTCCGGCTTGGGTTTAACTTTGGCACAGACTTTTATCACACAGCATCATGGCATGATTGAATGCACAAGTGAACCCGGCAATACCTGCTTCACAATTTTGCTGCCTATAGAAACCAGTGCAGTAAAACCCGTGCAGAATCAACAGTAACAAGCAGTCATTACGCATATATAAACGCGTATTTTAAATTTTAAATAAGAGAAATAATATGAAACCAATCTGGATTATTGATGACGACAAATCTATACGCTGGGTTTTTGAAAAAGCGCTCGCGCGCACTGATCTCGAATTTAAGACCTTCTCCGGGATAAGTGAGGCACTCAATGAGCTAGAGCGCACACAGCCGCAGGTTGTAGTCAGCGATATACGCATGCCCAATGGTTCCGGCCTGGACTTTTTAAGTGAAATCAAACGCAAACACCCGGATATTCCGGTCATCATCATGACGGCTTATTCAGACCTTGAAAGTGCAGTGGCTGCATTTCAAGGCGGCGCTTTTGAATACCTTGCGAAACCTTTTGATGTTGATCAGGCCATTGACATCATTAAACGAGCGGTAGAAGAAAGTACCAGACAAGCCATTGATAACTCACATGACAACCTGAGTGAAGTCACACCGGAAATCATCGGTCAGGCACCCTCTATGCAGGAAGTGTTTCGTGCTATAGGCCGCTTAAGCCGCTCACATGCCACTGTACTTATCAATGGTGAATCCGGCAGCGGCAAAGAACTTGTGGCAAGAGCACTGCACCGCCATAGCCCGCGTGCTGACAAACCATTTATAGCGATTAACACGGCAGCGATTCCCAAAGACTTGCTTGAATCAGAACTGTTTGGTCATGAACGCGGCGCATTTACCGGTGCGGCTGCATCACGGCGCGGCCGTTTTGAACAGGCTGACACCGGCACACTGTTTTTGGATGAGATCGGCGATATGCCTGCAGACCTGCAAACAAGACTATTACGTGTGTTAAGTGACGGGCAGTTTTATCGCGTAGGCGGACATCAACCGATTAAAGTAAACGTGCGCATTATTGCCGCCACACACCAGGACCTGGAGCAGCGCGTTAAACACGGACTATTCCGTGAAGACCTGTTTCACCGCCTGAACGTGATTAGATTACGCCTGCCAGCGTTACGCGAGCGCCGTGAAGACATACCATTACTGATCAAGCATTTTCTGCAGCATAGCGCCACAGAACTCGGTGTAGAAGCTAAGCAGCCGTCAATTGCCGCACTAAAATACCTGAGTGCAGTGAACTGGAGCGGCAACGTAAGACAGCTTGAAAATGTATGTCACTGGCTGACTGTAATGGCGCCCGGCCAGAACATCGACATTGCAGACCTGCCGCCAGAACTTAAAGAAGATGTCGGCAGCCCTGCCGGCAGTGATTCATGGCAGGAGGCACTAGCATCTGAAGTAGCAGATGCCCTTAACCGCGGTGAACAAAATGTAATGGAGACACGCACGCATATATTCGAGCGAATATTGATTGGAAAGGCACTTGAGCACACGCATGGCCGACGTGTTGAGGCTGCGACGCAGTTGGGTATTGGCCGAAATACATTAACACGAAAAATACAGGAACTGGGGATAGAAGAATAGCTGCAAAACCTAACACCAATTTATGATTGCACATAGTAACCAGTTAGCTAATGTTGCTGACTTGATAATTAAACTAATACATACAAAAATATTATAAAGCCTGAATAATTAATAATTAGATTAACTTAATATAATTACGATTAGCAAGATATTGAATTACAGCGCTAACGCATTCCGCTAATGAATCGCTGCCTGTATTCACAATGATCTCCGGATTAAGCGGTGGTTCATATGGGAATGAAATACCAGTAAAGTCTGAAATTTCACCCCGTCTTGCTTTTGCGTACAATCCTTTAATATCTCGTTGCTCACAGGTCTGCAAATCAGTGTTGCAATATATTTCTATAAATTCATCATCGCTTACAAGATTACGAACACGATTACGGTCTACCCTAAA
>JBFZCQ010000133.1:0-3621 GCA_041307905.1 Methylotenera sp. | reverse complement strand
AAGATTTGTTAGGCAAAGCTTCTCCTTTGACACCGGCAGTATTCAACTGGAAAACACAGGCTGAAAATCAGTCTATGATTAACACGCCGCCTACTTATAGTATTTACATAGCAGGTCTGGTATTCGAGTGGCTGCTGGAGCAGGGCGGTGTAGCAGCGATCGAGAAAGTAAATATTGCCAAGGCGAATTTACTTTATGACTATATCGATAGTACCGATTTTTATATGAACAATGTTGCTATTAACAATCGTTCACGTATGAATATTCCTTTTTTCCTTAAAGATGAGTCGTTAAACGATGCGTTCCTGAAGGGTGCCGAAGCGAATGGGCTGCTGCAGCTAAAAGGTCACCGTATGGTGGGTGGTATGCGCGCGTCTATTTATAATGCGATGCCGATTGAGGGCGTGCAAGCCTTAATCAGCTATATGAAAGCCTTTGAAAGCGCACACTAGCCATGTCAGACTTACAGTCATCAAATAAACTAAAGCAGCACCGCGATCAAATTGATGCCATTGATGAGCAGATACTTAAGCTCGTCAATGACAGGGCCAGCCATGCCCGACACATCGGTGAACTTAAAGATGATGGCGTCATTTATCGTCCAGAACGTGAAGCGCAGGTACTCAGGCGTTTAATGGAGCACAATAATGGCCCGTTATCATCAGAAGCGGTTACCAATATATTTCGCAGTATTATGTCTAATTGTCGAGCGCTGGAAAAAGAACTTACAGTAGCATTCCTCGGTCCATTAGGCACCTATAGCGAAGAGGCTGCGCTTAAGCAGTTCGGGCAGGGCAGAAGTGCTGTTGTCTGCGGTTCAATTGATGAAGTGTTCCGTACGGTAGAGTCAGGGCAGGCAGATTACGGTATCGTTCCGGTAGAAAACTCTAATGAAGGTGCCGTTGGTTTGACACTGGATCTGTTGCTGAGCAGTCCCTTGAAGATTTGCGGTGAGGTAACGATTCCGATTCATCATTGCCTGCTGTCAGCGCAGACTGATTTGAGTAGAATCACGCATATTTTCTCTCACGCGCAATCACTGTCCCAGTGCCATGAGTGGCTAAACCGCGTAATGCCTAATGTTACGCGTGAGGCTGTAGTAAGTAATGCGCTCGCAGCACAGATGGCGCATGATCTGGTGACCACCGAAAATACACCGGTGGCCGCAATTGCCAGCAAACGTGCAGCGGAGTTGTTTAATTTAAATGTGCTCGCAGAGAATATAGAAGACGACCCTAAAAATACCACACGTTTCTTAGTGATTTCAACGCATGATGTTGCCCCATCAGGCCAAGATAAAACTTCACTGGTAATGGCAACCAAGAACCAGCCTGGTGCGATTCTTGGATTGCTTTCGCCATTGTCTGAGCATGGGGTGAGCATGACCAAGCTTGAGTCGCGCCCATCAAAAGTGGGTATGTGGGAATATGTGTTTTACGTGGATATTGAAGGCCATAGGCATAACGAGCATGTGGCAGCTGCCATTAAAGATATTGAAAACCGTGCATCATATCTGAAACATTTAGGTTCTTATCCTGTCGCAGTCATATAACAAGCTTAAAAGTGTTTCAAGTTTAATTACTAATTACATACATATTCCCAAAATGACTATTCAAGCACCAGCCTATATCCGCAACATCGCGCCGTATCAAGGCGGTAAACCTATCACCGAACTTGCCCGTGAAATGGGGTTGCAGGTGGAAGATATCGTTAAATTGGCTTCCAATGAGAACCCTTTAGGCATTAGTCCTAAAGCCGAGTACGCAATACAGGAAGCGATTCTTGATATTGCGCGATATCCTGATGGCAACAGTTTTTTGCTGCGTGATGCGGTCAGCAAAAAATTCAATGTGGCCCATAACCAGATTGTGTTCGGTAATGGCTCTAACGATATTCTGGAGCTTGCTGCGCGTGCATTTTTAACCAACGACAGTGAAACAATTCATTCACAGCATGCATTTGCAGTTTATCCGCTGGTTACACAGGCGATGGGCGCGACGGGTGTAGTTGTGCCGGCAAAGAATTATGGCCATGACCTTGATGCAATGCTCAAAGCCATTACAGCCAATACGCACATGATTTTTATCGCAAATCCTAATAACCCTACCGGGACGTTATTAGGTAAAGATGAGCTTTATGCTTTTCTGAAGCAGGTACCTAAAAATATACTGGTTGTGCTGGATGAAGCTTACGATGAATATTTGCCGGCTGACCTTAAATCTGAAGCGATTAAATGGTTACCGGAGTTTGATAACCTGATCATTTCACGCACTTTATCCAAGGCTTATGGCTTGGCCGGATTACGTATCGGGTTCGGTTTATGCTACCAAGATATTGCCGACATGATGAACCGTGTGCGTCAGCCATTTAATGTCAATAGCATTGCACAGGCTGCAGCTGTTGCTTCGTTGGCTGACGATGACTTTGTAGAACGCACCTATGCGTTAAATCAGGCTGGTTTGGCACAATTGAAACAGGGTTTCAATAAGCTGGGTTTAGAGTACATTCCGTCCTTCGCAAACTTTATTAGCGTTAAGGTGGGCGATGCAGCTAGCTATAACCAGAAATTGCTGCAAAAAGGCATCATAGTGCGTCCTGTTGCCAATTATGAAATGCCCGAGTATCTAAGGGTAAGTGTTGGTTTGTTTTCTGAGAATGCTAAGTTCTTGTCTGCATTAGAAGAAATTGTGAAAGAGTCTACAGATAAGGCTTAGAGCCATAGGTGGCTTGTGCTTGCCTGTAATGATTTTATGGTCGATGCATCATGAATTTACTTAGTACTTATTCCGTAACTTCTCAGTGTTGCATATCGCTTACAAGGCGCACAATGGCATCGCGTTGTAAGCACCTAGTTATGACGAAACAAACTAACAATTAACTTTAAAGGAATTTTATCATGTGGACTAAACCAGCTGCTACAGAAATGCGTTTTGGCTTTGAAGTAACAATGTACGTAATGAACAAATAATTAACGAATTCGTTAATTTAAAAAAAGGCTGCCGCAAGACAGCCTTTTTTTCTAAAAGGCTTTGGGATTGTTGATCTAAGCCTTGTTTTATAAAAAGCTAATTGAGTTAAATAATTTAGTTAGTTTTTTATAAAAATAAAATGTTAAATAACTGTTTTTAAAGAATTGTAGATTGATATGCATATACATGTACTAGGCGCAGGTGCTGGCGGTGGATTTCCACAGTGGAACTGTAACTGTTTTAATTGTGATGGCTTACGTAAAGGTACAATCAAAGCAACTAAACGAACACAGTCATCAATCTGTGTGAGCGGCGATGGCGTTAACTGGGTCTTATTTAATGCATCACCGGATGTGCTTCAGCAAATACAGGACTTTGCGCCATTGCAACCAGGTCGCGCAGTGCGTGATACTGGTATTCAGGCAGTTGTGCTGATTGATGCGCAGATTGACCATACCACAGGACTATTTATGCTGCGTGAGGGTACGGTCAAGCGTGAAATCTACTGTACTGATGCCGTGTATGGTGATCTCACCAGCGGTAATCAAATCCTGAATATATTAGGCCATTATTGCGGCATTAACCATCATAATGTGCCGATTGACGGTAAAACAAGCTTCACTATCCCGAATGTACCTAATCTTAAATTTAC
>JBFZCQ010000132.1:0-7067 GCA_041307905.1 Methylotenera sp. | reverse complement strand
TAGTTAAACTTTGCCACCGAACATCTTTTCCATATCTAGACGTGATTCAGTGGATATCTGCTTGAGCTTTTCACAGCATTTGCAGATTAGCATCGTTTTCTGGCTTTCCTTGTCGACAATCACTGCACAAAAAATACGGCGCAATTTACCGATCTGTTCAAACTTCTCAATTTCAACAGCGACTGAATATGGAATTTCATCACCTGAGAACCTGAATACTTTCTCACGCACCAGTTCGGCCGCCAGAAAACGCTCATTCTTATCGGTCAATTCATCTTCAGAGTAGATTGCCGGCTGTTCTGGCAAATACTTGCGAATAGTTTTGAGCAGTTCTTCAATATTGAGGGTCTTTTTAGCACTTACCGGCACAATATCTGCAAAAGGAAATTCAAGATCAAAGTCCTGAATCAGCGGCAATAAATTGCCTTTGTCGCCCATCAGATCGAGCTTGTTTACAACCAGAATAGTCGGTGTTTTTTCTGACAGCAATTTCAGCACCATGCGGTCAGCATCACCAAGTTTCATCGGCTCAATCACAAAAAGCACCACATCGACTTCTGTCAGCACCTGCGTTACGGTTTTGTTCAAACCCTTATTCAGCGCATTAAGATGCTTTTGCTGAAAACCTGGCGTATCTACAAACAAGTACTGTGTATCTTCAGTAGTATGAATGCCAAGGAGACGATGACGGGTAGTCTGTGCTTTACGCGAAGTGATTGCTAACTTGGTACCTAGAATGTGATTTAGCAGGGTAGATTTACCCACGTTAGGACGGCCGACAATCGCCACCGTGCCGCATTTAAACACTGATAGTTCAGCAATATCTGCTTCGGTTTCGTGATCTGTCATTTTTTAGTTTTTCCAATGTGTATTTTTTTAAACTCAAGCAAAGCAAGCTGCGCTGCCTGTTGCTCGGCGATGCGACGGCTGCTGCCTTCGCCTACGGTACGTATATTGTGTTTCTCTATAAAACACTCCACCACAAACTTCTGGGCATGTGCTTCACCGCTGGTAAGCGTAACGGTATATTCCGGCACGGCAATTTTTCTGCTTTGCAATAGTTCCTGCAGTAATGATTTTGGGTCTTTATCAATCACTTTAGGATCGATGGTGTCCAGTTTACTGGCATAAAGCCCGAGTACAAATGCTTCTGCTGCGGCAAACCCACAATCAAGATAAACCGCACCAATAATGGCTTCCAGTGCGTCCGCCAATATAGAAGGCCTGCGCCAGCCTGCACTTTTCAGCTCACCTTCGCCCAATTTGAGAGCATCTCCCAAGTTGAGTGAAGTAGCTAACTCACAAAGGGTTGCCTCTTTCACCATCTGCGCACGCAGTCGGCTTAGATCGCCCTCCGCCAACTTGGGAAAGCGCTGATATAGCTGATTGGCAATAATAAAATTTAATGCGCCATCACCTAAAAACTCCAGGCGCTCATTATTATGAGCACCAAAACTACGGTGCGTGAGCGCCTGCGTTAATAAATTAACATTGGTAAAACTATGCGACAGGCGCTTTGCCAGTTCCTGCTGAATCATTATTTATTAATTAAATACAAAGACTTGCCAAGAGTTATCGCGTAGAAAAATCAATTAACACACTGACATTTCCGGCAATCGGCTTAATCACCTGATACTCAACGTTTAAAGTTGTACCAGAATTTGTTTTTTCAATCGTTAAATCTGATCCGTTAACAACTGAAATATAGGCAACATTCGCCCGTTTATCGAAAGACTTTTTAATTTCACTTGCACTCATTGTATCCAAAGGCTCCTGCTTCATTGAAGTCAGCACCTTTTTAACGGAGAAGAATTCCATATAAGCGGGCACTACTTTCATACCTACCAGTGCAACAATAATTAACAAAGCAGATACGACAACCAATCCCATTAACGAAACGCCGTCCTGTGTTTTATGATCAGCGCGATAATTCTTTAAGTTATTTGTCATATTACTCCCCTGATTGATTGAGATTACAATGCTAATTTATATAATATTAATTAATCGAATTGCCTATTCTAGAACCCTGATCAAAATTCATCCAGATAAAAAATGCCTTTCCTACCAGATTTCTTTCTGGCACGAAGCCCCATACGCGACTATCTGAACTGTTATCGCGATTATCGCCCATAGCCAGGTAGTGTCCTGGTGGCACAATAACCTCTTCATCTTTTAAAAATTTCCCACCCAGACTATCTTCTTCATAGCCGCCGATAACATCGTGAATCAAAATATCATGCTGTACGCTACCCAACTGTTCACGATATTGTTTTGCGGCAATCACATTAAGCCCTGCCATAACATACTCATAATCACCGGTAAACGTAAGCTTCACCGGCTCACCGTTTACGGTAAGCTGTTTATCCTGATATTTGATTCTATCACCCGGTAGCCCGATGACTCGCTTAATATAATCGATTGAGGGTGCCGGCGGATAATGAAACACAATGACATCGCCACGCTTAGGCTGATTAACTTTAACAAAAGTGTTGTTTAAGATTGGCACACGCAGACCGTAAGTGAATTTATTCACCAGAATGAAATCACCAGCCAGCAAGGTAGGCATCATGGAACCTGAGGGGATTTTAAATGGCTCGACAATGAATGAGCGTATAAAAAACACCACCAGAATCACCGGGAAAAAACTTTTGGCATACTCGACCAGAATAGGCTCGTCCACCCCTGCCGGACGTTTTTTTCTTAACACAAGAATATCTAACAGCCATATCAAGCCTGTTACTATCAATATGACAATCATGAACAATGCAAACATCATGGCGTTTTACCCTAACTTTTATTCTGTAAGACTACTTATCTTCAACGCGTAAAATAGCTAAAAACGCCTCTTGTGGGATCTCGACATTACCTACCTGTTTCATGCGTTTTTTACCTTCTTTTTGCTTATCCAGCAGCTTGCGCTTCCGTGATACGTCACCGCCGTAACACTTGGCAATCACGTTCTTACGCATCGCCTTTACTGTCTCACGCGCAATGATATTCGCGCCGATAGAAGCCTGAATCGCAACATCAAACATCTGACGCGGAATCAATTCGCGCATTTTTGCAGCGACTTCACGCCCGCGATGAACGCTGGTTGAGCGATGCACAATCATACTGAGCGCATCAACACGTTCGCCGTTGACCATGATATCCAGCTTAACCAGATCTGCGGCTCTAAACTCCAAAAACTCATAATCCATACTTGCGTAACCACGTGACACAGATTTCAGTTTATCAAAGAAATCCAGCACTACTTCATTCAGCGGCATTTCATAGCTGAGCATGACCTGACGACCCATATACTGCATATTTTTCTGTATGCCACGTTTGTTATTACACAACGTCATTACAGGGCCAACGTAATCTTGCGGCATCAGCAGATTCACTGTGATGACCGGCTCGCGAGTTTCTTCTATGCGTGAAAGTTCAGGTAGTCGCGATGGATTTTCAATCTGCACCACATCGCCATTTTTAAGCAGCAATTCGTACACAACAGTCGGCGCTGTCGTGATTAAATCCATATCGTACTCGCGCTCTAAGCGCTCCTGCACAATCTCCATGTGCAGCAAACCCAGAAAGCCGCAACGGAAGCCGAAACCTAACGCTGTCGAATTTTCTGGCTCAAACAGCAGACTAGCATCATTCAGGCTTAATTTTTCAAGCGCTGTGCGCAATGCTTCAAACTGGTTAGACTCAACCGGATATAAACCCGCAAAAACCTGTGGCTTCACTTCTTTAAAACCCGGCAACGCCTCTGTTGCTGGTTTACCCGCAAGCGTTACAGTGTCACCCACTTTAGCAGCTGACAGCTCTTTAATGCCGGCAATCACAAAACCCACTTCACCCGCTGAGAGTGAGGTTTTTTGCAACGACTTAGGTGTAAACACTCCAACCTGCTCACACAAATACTCTGCACCCGTCGCCATCAAACGGATTTTTTCTTTTGGTTTCAACGCACCGTCAATCACACGTACCAGCATCACCACACCGACGTAATTATCAAACCATGCATCAATCACCAGCGCTTTTAACGGCTTGGTAACATCACCTTTTGGCGGTGGCACTTTGGCAATCACGGCCTCCAGCACATCATGCACACCTTCACCGGTTTTGGCCGAACAACGCACAGCATCACTTGCATCTACGCCAATGACATCTTCAATTTCCTGAATCACACGCTCCGGGTCAGCCGAAGGCAAGTCAATCTTGTTCAGCACGGCAGTCACTTCAACGCCCAAATCCAGCGCGGTATAACAGTTGGCCACACTCTGTGCTTCAACGCCCTGACTTGCATCTACTACCAGTAGCGCACCTTCACAAGCAGATAGCGAACGCGATACTTCATAACTGAAGTCCACATGCCCAGGAGTATCAATCAGATTCAGCTGGTAAATCTGGCCGTCATCTGCCTTGTACTGCAAAGCAGCGGTCTGCGCTTTGATCGTAATCCCACGCTCACGCTCAATATCCATTGAATCAAGCACTTGCGCTTCCATCTCGCGATCAGCAAGACCGCCGCACATATGGATAATCCGGTCAGCCAGCGTAGATTTACCGTGGTCAATGTGGGCAATAATGGAGAAATTACGAATATTTTTCATGGTTTATTTTTTAAATATGACTATTTCAATAACTGGCTAAAAGTTTAAAACTTAACTCTAGTTGCATATGGCAAGTTTGATTCTAATCCAACTCACATACTTACAACCTGTTTAACAACAAGGGCGCTCTAGGCGCCCTTGTTGTTAAACCGAACAGCTCGGATTTTACAGCAAATTCAAAGTATTAACATCTACTGATTAACACAGGCATTATGCAACGCCTATTTGCCTGCCGGTATTTTGACAGGCACATACAGCGTATTTTCGCCGCGCAATACCAGCAATGCTAAAGACTTACCAGCAGCAAAACCTGCAAGCTGTTTGTTAAACTGTTCCAGCGTCTGCACTTCAGTGTTATTAAGCCCTAGAATCACATCGCCACGGCGCACGCCTGCCTGCGCAGCAGCACCCTGTGCGTCTAAAACTATAAGGCCATTTTTGCCATTCAGTTTTTTACGCTGCTGTGGTGTTGCTTCCTTAAGAACCAAACCCACCCGATTTACTTCCGGCTTCGCTGATGGCTTGCTTGTCTGTGTAACCTCGGTGCCTTCTGTCGGCATTTCACCAATTGTAACATTCAGTGTTTTCTGGTTACCCTTGCGTAAGACTTCCACCGACACAGTCTTGCCAGACTTTGCCGCGGCAACTGCACGCGGTAAATCAGAAGAAGTCATAATTGGCTTGCCGTCAAACTTAATAATCACATCACCGGCTTCCAACCCTCCTTTATCTGCCGGACCATTTTTCTCCACTGCAGCAACCAGCGCTCCATTGGTGTTCTTCATACCGAAAGATTCCGCCAGTTCTTTGCTCAACTCTTGAATCACAATACCTAACCAGCCACGGTTGACCTTACCGCTAACTTTGAGCTGGTTTGAAACTTCCAGCGCTACATCAATCGGGATACTGAAAGAAAGCCCCATAGAGCCGCCGCTACGACTATAAATCTGAGAGTTGATACCAACTACTTCACCTGCCAGATTAAACAATGGCCCGCCAGAGTTACCTGGGTTAATCGCAACATCAGTCTGAATAAAAGGTACAAAATTCTCTTGCGGCAATGCACGGCCTTTTGCACTAACAATACCGGCCGTCATGGTATTTTCAAGACCGAAAGGTGAGCCAATGGCAGCAACCCATTCACCTACTTTTAATTTATTGGGGTCGCCAGTAGTCACCTTCGGCAATCCGGTTGCCTCAATTTTTACCAAAGCAACATCTGTACGTTTATCGGCACCAATGATTTTGGCTTTGAACTCACGCTTATCTGACAACTTGACAATCACTTCATCAGCCTCTGCCACCACATGTGCATTGGTTAAAATGTAACCATCAGTACTGATAATAAAACCTGAACCTAGCGACTGCGACTTATACTCAGGCATTGGTGAACCATTCTGTCCCGGCACCTGGCCTGGCATAGGGATACCAAAACGTCTGAAAAACTCCTGCATTTGCTCATCCCCTGGCATACCCGGGAACGGCATTGCATTTTCCGCCTTCATATTTTGCGTAATACTGATGTTAACTACGGCTGGCCCTTGTGTTTCGGCCAGCACAGTAAAGTCAGGCAAATCTTTGGCATAGGCATTTGACTGAACCACAGAAATCAAAATGAAAACAACTGCGGCAATCCAACTTCGTTTCATCTACTCACCTCATCTAGTTTGAAATTACACCAATAATTAATCATCACTTGCGATGTCTTGTTTTGAATTTTTACATGATACTGTTTCATCTGCATGACGCAGCACTATAGCGCGATATTTTTTACCATAAGGTTTCCTGTTGCGACCATAACCTGTCAAATGTCCCTTTACCCAGGCAAATCCCAGCAACAACCCCAAAGCGGCAGCCAGCATTACATAAAACTCATTATTAAACAGGGTGTCGGCTATCACTGCAGCAACCAGCATTGTAAAAAGCGGTACGATATAAAGATAAAAAGCAGAACTGAGTACAATCCGCTCATCAATGCCAACGACAACACTATCACCGACGTTGACATCTATACTGTAATCAGCAGGGAATTCGTGGCTGTTATGACGGAGCAACTTGCCCCAGGTGGCGTTACCGCAGCCGCGCTTTTGACCACAGAATCCACAGGCTGTGCGCCTTTCGATCTCGAGCATAACGTGGTCATCGAAACGTTTGGTAACTACTGCAAATTCTTCAATCATGGCTGCCAACTACGCTATCAATATAATACTTAAAAATAATTAATTATTTCTTAAATACAACTGCATTCGCAATCTGAACGACAGTTGCTTCGGGCACATCACCCATGACAGTTACCAAATGCCCATTGTTTACATTCGCATAAAAGCTGGTATTACCGGTGGTCTTCAACATGCTCTTTGGCATCGGATTTTCTTTAGAAGGTTTAGCAACATGCTCTATGAAGAGAGAAACAAAAGCTAGACCATCTGAGAAAATCACGTGAGTAACTGGGCCGGATTTTCCCTG
>JBFZCQ010000131.1:0-2527 GCA_041307905.1 Methylotenera sp. | reverse complement strand
AATGATGCCAGCCTCATTCGATGCTTGCAAGATGACAGCGCCTGCGCCATCACCCCATAAAATGCAGTTACTGCGATCAGTCCAGTCAGTAATGCGTGACATGGTTTCTGCACCTATGACTAATGCAGTTTTAGCTGCGCCGGTTTTGATCATGCTGTCAGCAACACTTATTGCGTATACAAATCCGCTACATACAGCCTGCACGTCGAAAGCGGGAGAGTTGTTTTTGATGCCAAGCTGGTTCTGTATCATACAAGCTGTACTTGGAAAAACACGGTCAGGTGTTGTAGTTGCAACAATCAGTAAATCAATATCCTGCACATCAATATTGGCAGCTTCAATCGCTTTTTTTGCAGCAGCAATACCTAAATCACTCGTGTATTCATCACTTGCAGCAATATGACGCTCACGAATACCCGTACGCGCAAAGATCCATTCATCGGTAGTATCTACCATGCGTTCCAGCTCAGCATTAGTAAGGATTTTAGCGGGCAAATAGCTGCCTGTGCCAGAAATTCTGGAGAATATCATTGTGTATCCTGTGAAGTTTGTACAACAGGAGTTGTACGTATGTGTTCAATTTCGAGCTGCTCACTGATGCGGCGCAATACACCGCTGCGCGCTTCTTCAATAGCGACATGAATCGCCGAAAAGTACGCAAGCTGATCTGCCCCACCATGGCTTTTTACGACAATTCCGCGTAAACCAAGAAAACTGGCTCCGTTGTAACGGCGCGGGTCCAGACGTTTTTTGAAAGATTTCAGCACCGGCATCGCACAAAGTGCCATCATCTTGGTAAGCCAGTTGCGTTTAAACTCCTGTGTTAGAAACTTGCCCATCATGTGCGCCAGACCTTCGGTTGTTTTTAACGAAACATTGCCGACAAAACCATCACATACCACTAAATCCGTTGTACCTTTAAAAATATCGTCGCCTTCTACATTGCCGTAGAAATTCAGGTGACTTGTTTTTAAGAGTTCCCCTGCTTGTTTTACAACTTCATTCCCTTTGATATCTTCTGAACCAATATTGAGCAAGCCAACTGATGGACGCTCTTTATGCTCCACGCAACTCACCAGCATCGCGCCCATGATTGCGAACTGGTAAAGGTGCTCAGGCGTGCAGTCAGCGTTAGCGCCCAAGTCCATCATGTAAGTGTTGCCCTTTTCACTTGGTAACACCGAAGCAATCGCCGGGCGGTCGATACCTGGCAAAGTTTTAAGTACAAATCGTGCGGTAGCCATCAATGCACCAGTAGTGCCAGCGCTGACGCAGGCGTTGGCTTCACCGCTTTTAACCAGATTAATGGCCACGCGCATAGATGAATCTTTTTTATTTTTAAGAGCACTCTGTGGCGATTCGTCCATAGTTACGACCTCACTTGCATGATGTATGCGCAAGCGTGGACTGGTTGTTTTCTTACGGGTTTTCAATTCCGCTTCTATAGCGTCTTGCAAGCCAACCAACACAATGTTGAGTTGGTCGTCAGCCTCCAGCGCTTTCAGTGCGGCAGGCACAGTAACGTGTGGCCCGTGATCTCCACCCATTGCATCAATTGCGATTGTAATATCCATGTAACTCTATACTCACTGAATGGTAAAGTTTAGTCAAATTACTATAGGACATTTCTAAAAATATAAATTGCAAGCATCAGCTTCGCTGTTTTTAGAAATGCCCTACAAGCCAGACACTGGCTGCACGACTACGAGATAATACTTGAGCCGTTAAAACACTAACGCCGCTCCAAAGTATTTGGAGCGGCGTTAGATGATTTATTAACTACCTAATGAATTCAATCTAAATAGTAGCTTTAAGTATTGAATTTATTGGGCTAAATTAAGCTTATTCGCCTTTTGATGGCAATACTTTGCGACCACGGTAATAGCCGTTCGGGCTAATGTGATGACGCAAGTGTGTTTCGCCAGTAGTTGGCTCAACTGCTAATGGTGGATTTGTCAAAAAGTCATGTGAACGGTGCATGCCGCGTTTCGAAGGTGTCTTTTTGTTTTGCTGAACTGCCATAATAAAACTCCAATAAAATGATTAAAACATCATCTCAATTACTTACAAACCGATGCAGTTAAATGAATAGCGCATCACTAATTTAAGATTACAAAAATAACTAATCCGTAATGATAATATAAAACAAAGCTTTTGTCAGCCTAAATTAAAGCTTTTTATGATTTGTTAAGCCTTTCAGCACCGCGAACGGGTTAGCTTTCTCTCCACTTTGCATCGCAACCTGAGCGCAATGCGTTTCATGGGTAGGGGCTATTGGCGTTGCCATGATGACTTCATCTTCTATAAGCCTATGTAAATCCATAGCCTGACTTGGTTCCTGAATATCATAATCATCATTATCTTCAACATTGGCTACGTCAGAATCACCAGAATCTATTTCTCTAATCAAATAATCAAAGCTGAGATTCAAGTCAAGCGGCATTTGCTCCAAGCAACGCTGACAATACGTATTCAGAGTTGCATTTAATGTCAAATGTAAGAAATGCTGCCCAACAGCATTGGTTTC
>JBFZCQ010000130.1:0-2767 GCA_041307905.1 Methylotenera sp. | reverse complement strand
TTGCAACTGCGTAAAAATCTGTACCTTCGCCACCGTCGTTAGGTTGCCCGGCAGCGCCAACCCAGTAAACAGTTTCATTACGCGGCGTTTTTAACTGAACTACCGGTTCAGCTTTATGACGCTTGCCCAAGCGCGTTACAACACGACCTTGTAATTCATCGTACGGAATATCCGGTACATTCACATTTAGCAATGTAGGGGAATCGAAACCATTTTTTTGGTAGTGCAATATCAGCTCAACAGCAATGCGCGCTGCGGTTTCAAAATGTGTGGAATTATGCTGTGACATTGAAACAGCAATCGATGGTATGCCCAGCAGGTAGCCTTCCATTGCAGCTGCTACGGTGCCCGAGTAAATGGTGTCATCACCCATGTTGGCACCATCGTTGATGCCGCTGATCACCATGTCCGGCAAGGTGTCCATCAGGCCGGTGAGCGCAATGTGTACACAATCTGTCGGCGTGCCATTAACATAAAAAAATCCGTTGGCCGCTTTTTTGATGCTTAGCGGCCGATCCAGCGTGAGCGAGTTACTGGCTCCGCTACGATTTCTTTCCGGAGCTACCACGGTAATATCTGCAAATTTACCAATGTGTTCGGCCAGAATATTCAGGCCGGGCGCAAAATAGCCGTCGTCATTGGAAAGCAGTATTTTCATACATGACCTACTAAGAGAGTTTTCATGCCTAAATTATAGTGGAAGAAGCGTAGCTTTTGCGCAGGCTGAAAATAAAAACTTAAACACCAGTATTGTTTTATCTGCGAGTAAGGCGCGCATAAAATATCGCGCAGCTGAAAAAAGCGACTGAAAATATTACTTCGATGACCGCTAGCTGAGCCGATAATCCGTCATCAGACCATGCACGCACTACACCCTCGGTAAAGTAGATCAATATGAACATACTGGACCATTGATAGGTATAACGCTTACCACGCAAAATGCCAAATAGGGGTAGCAACAGAGGCACGGCCTTTAACATCAGTAGTGAGCCGCCGGGTTTTAAAGGTGCCAGTACTGTTTCCCATGCGAGAGCAAGCAGGATTAAGCTGATCAGACTAATGGATGCGCCTAGCTGCAGTTTTTCTTTCATGGTTTTGCTGACTTTGCCATCACCACTAATGCGGAGCGTGCTGACTGAGCATCATGAATCTGCTGTTCAAAATCAAAGCGCAATATTGTTGATGCATCACCGATACGTACGCTCACATCAAAGCCATCGCAGTCTATACCCAGCATGTGTGCATGATCTGCATCAACGTTATGGAAGTGCTTGCAGTAATTAAGCAAATTTTCGGTATGGTCTGCATTCATGTGTTCGATTATTGCCGTTTCCTGACTTGCAAGTACTGAGGACGAACTGGCAATGTCGCTGAACAGGTCGACATCTGTAAGCCATGACATTTTACCAAAACCGCCTATGTAACGCGCCTGATGGATATGGATGCGGTAAAAAGAGAAGTCGTGCATGTCAAAATAGCTCACTGCCTGCGGCAGGTAGCGTAAATAGCGGGCGCGCAGATCAGCATCGACATCTTTGTAGATTTTTATAGCCTCACCTAGTAACGTCAGTCTGGCATTGGCCTGTAAATCTTCGCCGCCGGCAAATACCAGTAATGAAACTTTAGGGTTGATTGTAATGTTTTTGGTGTGCTCGGCGATATTGCTGATGAGTATAATCGGCTGGCAGTTATGGTCTAGAACAAACGGCGCCACAGAGCCAAATGGGTAGCCTTCAAGGCGTGTGGAGTGCGTTGATAGTATACCGCTATGTGTACTGCGGAGAAATTTTCTTGCTTCCAGGCTTAGGTTCATAAGGGATTCATACAGCCAATTTTAACGCAGTTTCAGCTAGGCGCTTGCCCAGTGCCAGACACAATTTTTTTTCATCTTCGCTGATTGGTTTGTCATCCATCGCGCCGCCAATGTGGCTGGCACCGTATGGCGTACCCCCGGAAGTAGTGCCTGTTAAAGCCGGTTCTGAATATGGCAAGCCGACAATGACCATGCCGTGATGCATTAATGGCAGCATCATGGTCAGCAACGTGGTTTCATTGCCGCCATGCATGGAGCCGGTTGAGGTAAATACGGCAGCAGGTTTGTTGATGAGCGCGCCTTTCAGCCAGAGCGCAGTGGTGCCATCCAGAAAATATTTCATCGGTGCAGCCATATTGCCGAAACGGGTGGGGCTGCCGAGCGCAATACCTATGCATTCTTCAAGGTCTTGCAGTTCAACGTAAGGGTCGCCGCTGCTGGGTATATCAGATTCTGTTGCTTCACAATTTGCCGAGACTTTAGGTACGGTACGGATGCGGGCTTTAGTACCAGCTACACTCTCAACGCCGCGCGCAATCAGCTGCGCCATGTTACGCACTGCACCGCCTTGAGAGTAATAGAGAACTAAAATTTCACTCATTTTTTTCTTTTATCCCTAATACGCTGTTTTTTAGCGTCTAGCTCAAACAGTCCTATGGTCTCGATGAGGTCGCTGAACTTTGCGTAACCATAATTGCGCGAATCAAAAGCTGAATAATTTTTAACAATATGCTTTTTGATTTCACCGGTGTTCGCATATCCATCATCATCAGAAAGCGATTCTATTGCCGACCGGATTAATGAAACTAGCTTAGTGTCACTTGCTAACTGTTTTGATGTCTTTTTAACGACAGGCGACAGCAGGGTAGTTTCATCATTCGGAGTATTTGCAGCTTTTGCCCCCGGCACAGGTTTGGGTTTGTCTAACTTGACGCTCGGTTCTTCTATGTTAGC
>JBFZCQ010000129.1:0-9232 GCA_041307905.1 Methylotenera sp. | reverse complement strand
TGCGACTGAAATCAAGGAAGGCCGTGGTGTTGGCAAGAACAAGGATGCGGTGTACCTGAAACTGGATCATCTTGGCGAAGAACTTATCAGCAAGCGCTTGCCCGGCATCCGTGAAATTGCAAAAACTTTTGCCAATATCGACCCCGTCGAGAAGCCAATTCCGGTAGTGCCTACCGCACATTACATGATGGGCGGCATTCCGACCAATCTGGATGGGCAGGTGGTCGAATACATTGAGGGCACTGAGAAAAAAGTTAAAGGTTTATTTGCAGTGGGCGAGTGTGCCTGTGTTTCAGTACATGGCGCTAATCGTCTAGGATCGAATTCATTGTTGGATCTAGTGGTATTCGGCAAGGCGGCGGGTGACAAGATGGTAAACGAAATCAAGGCGAACGCCGCGCATAAAACATTGCCTGCAGATGCAGCAGATATGACTGTGGCACGCATTGCCAGACTGGAAGGGCAGCAATTCGGTGAGCGTGTTGCCGATGTAGGTGCAGCGATGCGTAAAACCATGCAGACGCATTGCGGCGTATTCCGCTTCCCTAATCTGCTGGAACAGGGCGTGTCTGAGATTGATGCAGTGGCGGAACGCGCCAAACGCATAGAAATCAGCGATAAGAGCAAAGTATTCAATACCGCTCGCGTTGAAGCTTTGGAGCTTGATAATTTGATCGAGGTAGCGGTAGCTACGATGCACGCAGCAAATAACCGCAAAGAAAGCCGCGGCGCACATGCGCGGGAAGACTTTGGTGGCCGTGATGATGATAACTGGCTGACGCACTCACTCTATTACAAAGATGGCCACAAGTTGGTTTATAAGCCGGTGCGCTTGCAGCCATTGACAGTAGAGCCATTTGTTCCCAAGGCAAGGACATATTGATTATGAAAATCTCGATATATAGATACAACCCTGATGTAGATAAAAAACCCTACATGCAGGATTACGAGGTTGAACTGCAGGAAGGCGACCAGATGCTGTTGGACGCGCTGATCCGCATCAAACAGCAGGATGATACGCTGTCATTGCGCAAATCATGCCGCGAGGGAGTGTGCGGCAGTGACGCCATGAATATCAATGGCAAAAACGGCCTGGCCTGTACTACCAAACTGCAGGATCTAGAGCAACCGGTTGTGTTAAGACCGATGCCAGGTCTGCCGGTGATTCGTGATCTGGTCGTCGATATGACACAGTTCTTTGAGCACTACAATTCGGTAAAACCTTATCTGGTGAACGATGATCCATTGCCTGAAACCGAGCGCCTGCAAAGCCCGGAAGACCGTGCCAAGCTTGATGGCCTGTATGAGTGCATCATGTGCGGTGCCTGTACCACGGCCTGCCCGAGTTTCTGGTGGAATCCGGATAAGTTTGTCGGTCCATCTGGTCTGATGGCGGCCTATCGCTTCATCGTGGATTCACGTGATCAAGCCGAGGCCGAGCGTCTTGAGAATCTGGAAGACCCATACCGTTTATACCGTTGCCATAACATTATGAACTGTGTGGATGTGTGCCCGAAAAAACTGAATCCGAATGCGGCGATTGCCAAGATCAAGGATCTCAAAATCGAGCGGGCAAAAGAAAAGAAATCCAAAAAAACCATTTCAATTACAGCTGTGTAGAGGTGCGCCATGTTGGATGCTGAAAACTTACGCGATGCAGAACAAAGGCGCTTTGTCTGGCGTTGCAGAAGAGGGCTGCTGGAATTGGATATCGTGCTGCAGGATTTTGTGAGCAAGCAGTTTGATTCACTTAATATGCATGAACTGCAGGCTTTTGATGACTTGCTGGCATTGCCGGATAACGAGTTTTGGGATTTGATCAATTCATCAAAAAAAATTAAAAAATTAGAGTTTTTAGATACGGCAGTAGCCAATGTCATACTGGAAAAACTAAGATCGGTAATACTCAATCAGAATCAGGAGGGTGAATAAATTGATGATGCATATAGGTGAAGAGCCACTCTCTTTAGATGCAAGTGCGCTGGGCGATTACTGGCCCGGCATCCAGTTGTATTACCCGCCGGTGAAATATGCGCCCAGCCTGGGTATTTATGAAGATATGGCACAGGCTTCTGCGCGTATGCAGAAACATGCGCACTATACCCATGCCCATACTCTGATTTTTGACCTTGAAGATGGCTGCCGGCAGAAGGAAATGAGTCGAGATCTGCTGCGACAGGAACTACCTGCGCTACGCAAGGTGAACCAGCGCGTGACAATCGCGATCCGCGCTAACTCGTTCCGCACCGATGAATATGAGCTCGATATGGAGTTGGTACGCGATATGGGTGAATACATCGACGTGGTGATGCTGGCAAAAGCTGGTGAGGCTTACGGTGCGGCAGAAGTACGCGACCTTTCCAGTTTTCTACTGAGTGTTAATCCGCATATCACGATACAGCCGATTATCGAGCACCCGAAATCGCTTAAAATTGCGCCGGATCTGATGCAGTACAAAACGGTGAAACATGTGGTATTCGGTATTCATGACTTTTCAAAAGCGATGGGTATCCATATCACGCCGGAGAACTGGATTGAAGAACTGCAGTTCTATATGAACCAGCTAATGTTCGAGGCACGTATCGCCGGTAAAGGCGTGATTGGCGGCGTTGAAACGCTGATCGGCAGCAGTGCCATGCCGGAGAAATTTCTGGAGCCGCATGACGTGCGCCGCTGGCTGGACCTACACGGCGACAATGAGTCGCGCGTGGTTTACAAGCATGCCTGTAAAGAGGCTGCCATGGGATTAACCGGCAAGCAGGTGATTCACCCTGGTCATATCCATTTGTGTAAAACCGCTTACACGCCATCGCCGACCGAAGTGACACAAAAAGTAAGCATACTGAAAGCCGCGATTGAAGCCGATGCCCTGCTGGGAGGCGCCATCAAGTTCGAGGGCGAGATGCTTGACCCGCCGATGTTCGGCAAGGCGCTGCAAACCTTACTGCGCGCACACGCACTGCGTGCCCTGAAATCAAGCGATATGGAATTTGCCCTGCATGTGCTGCAATTGTTGCCGGCACAGATGGTTCGTCAAAACTGGCCCTATGGAGTGCTTTTATAATGTTTACAGACTTTCCGCAGTGGGAATGGGACGTTCCCGAACACTTTAATATCGGTGTGGCTTGTACCGATAAGCATCTCGGTACTGCACAGCAGGATCATATTGCCATGATTGTGGAGGATGATGCGCTTGGCACCGCCACCATCACCTTTGCTGAACTGGCTAAAAAAACCGACCAGTTTGCGCAGGTACTGCGTAACCTTGGCGTAAAGCTGGGTGACCGTGTGCTGATTCGCCTGCCGAACAGCCTGGACTACCCGATTGCGTTTCTGGGTGCAATCAAAATGGGCGCGATTTCAGTGCCAACTTCAACCCTGCTGACTGCTGAAGAAGTCGCTTATCTGGCAAAAGATTCCGGCGCTGTTGTTTTGGTGACTGATGCTACTGCATGGGACGGCATGGCGGATGCGCTGGTTGAAGCGCCAAATTTGAAACATATTCTGCTGTCACAGGCATTGGAAGTCAATGCACATGCAAAATTCAATGTGTTGAGCCTTTCAATATATTTAACTGCGGTTGAGCAGTTTGATGCGCCGCACCAGACTAAGGCGGATGATCCGGCATATCTGGTGTATACATCCGGCACGACCGGCTACCCCAAAGGCGTGCTGCATGCGCACCGAGCACTGGTTGGCCGCCAGCCTGCCGCGCAATACTGGTTCAATTACAGCGATAAGGTGCAGGACCGCATCATGCATTCCGGCAAGTTCAACTGGACATATGTCCTGGGTACCGGCCTCATGGATCCACTGTATCTGGGTAAAACCGTGATTGTGCATGAAGGTAAGAACGACGCGCAGAAATGGCTGGACTTGATTCAGAAACATGCAGCGACAATCTTTATCGGCGTGCCTACTATTTACCGCCAAATTCTACAAAAGACCACAACCATTGGCGCCGAACTACCGAGCATGCGCCACTTTATGAGTGCAGGCGAGCATTTGTCCGATGAAGTGCTCACACAATGGTATGAGCGCTTTGGCCTCAATATTTATGAGGCAGTGGGCATGAGCGAATTCTCATATTATCTGTCACAAAGCATTTTCCGTCCGATACGTCCGGGTTCAGCCGGCTTCCCGCAGCCCGGACATCACATTCGCCTGCTGAATCCTGAAACCATGGAACCCGCGACAACTGGTGAGGAGGGCATGATCTGCGTGCCGGATACTGACCCTGGCTTGTTCCTGCGCTACTGGAATCTGGATGAAGAAACCAGAAAATACAAGCATGATGGCTATTTCTTTACCGGTGACTATGCAAAATATGATGCCGATGGTTATATCTGGTTTTTAGGCCGCAAGGATGACATTATCAAGAGCTTTGGCTATCGCGTTTCACCCTACGAGATTGAGCGCGTATATAAAGGGCACCCGGATGTTTCAGACTGTGCATCAGTCGGTGAAGAAATCGAGAAAGATAAACTGCTGGTAGTCGTCTATGTAATTCTGAAACCGGATGCAAAAGTGACGGCAGATGAACTGGTGCAATTTGGCAAGCAGCATCTGGCAGCTTACAAAGCGCCTAAAACCGTATATCTGGCGCATGATTTTCCACGTACCAAGAATGGTAAAATACTGCGTAAAGACATTAACTCGAGCATTGCGACAGCAAAATCAACACGATGACCACTATTAAACAGGAAGATTTTATTGCGAGTGTAGCTGATGCCTTGCAATACATTTCGTACTACCACCCGGCAGATTTTATTCATGCACTGGCTGAAGCGCACAGGCAGGAGCGATCGCCTGCTGCTAAAGATGCGATAGCGCAGATACTCACCAATTCTCGCATGTGTGCAGAGGGTAAACGCCCGCTGTGTCAGGATACCGGCATCGTGGTGGCATTTGTGAAAGTAGGTATGCAGGTATGTTTTGAAGGTGATCTGACGCTGGAGCAAATGGTGAATGAAGGTGTGCGCCGTGCTTATCTGCTGCCAGATAATAAGCTACGCGCCTCGATTGTGAGTGACCCTGTAGGCAAGCGTCTCAATACCAAAGACAACACACCGGCAGTGATACATGTGTCATTGGTGCAGGGCGGTAAGGTTGAAGTCAGCATCGCTGCCAAAGGCGGCGGCAGTGAGAATAAAGCCAAGCTTGCCATGCTTAACCCTAATGAAAGCATCGTGGATTGGATACTGGAAGTGGTACCGACCATGGGTGCAGGCTGGTGCCCACCTGGCATGCTCGGCATCGGTATTGGTGGCACTGCGGAAAAAGCCGTATTGCTTGCGAAAGAGTCACTGATGGCGCCTATTGATATGCATGAACTAAAAGCGCGTGGCGCGCAGAACCGGCTGGAAGAACTGCGTCTGGAGATATTCGAAAAAGTAAACAATCTTGGCATCGGAGCACAAGGTTTGGGCGGCCTGGCAACAGTGCTTGATGTGAAAATACTCGATTACCCGACCCATGCTGCAAGCTTGCCGGTCGCAATTATCCCCAACTGCGCGGCAACGCGCCATGTACACTTCGAACTGGACGGCAGCGGCGTTGCCGTATTGGAAACGCCAAGTTTAAGTGATTGGCCGGACGTCAACTGGACACCAAGCGCAGAATCTTTGCGCGTGAATCTGGATACTATCAGCAAAACGGATATCCAGAGTTGGAAGCCAGGTCAGACACTACTATTGAGCGGAAAACTGCTCACCGGACGTGATGCTGCGCATAAACGCATGGCGACCATGCTGCAAAAAGGTGAAAAACTGCCGATTGATTTTACCAACCGCTTCATTTACTACGTGGGACCGGTGGATCCTGTGCGCGATGAGGCTGTTGGCCCGGCCGGTCCGACTACGGCAACGCGCATGGATGATTACACCGAGATGATGCTGGGAGAGTTAGGCCTGCTCGGCATGGTAGGTAAAGCCGAGCGTGGCGAGAAAACGATTTCCGGCATAGCCAAGTATAAATCCGTTTATCTAACGGCAGTAGGTGGCGCGGCTTATCTGGTGAGCAAGGCGATCAAGAAGGCCGAGGTACTTGCGTTTCCAGACTTAGGTATGGAAGCGATTTATGAATTTACGGTTCAGGATATGCCAGTGACAGTGGCTGTAGATAGTCTCGGTAAATCGATACATGCCATCGGCCCTGACGAGTGGAGCCAGAAAATTGCACAGGATAAGACCATTCAAATTCATTCTGCACCATAATGCGCACTTTTTGCGATAACATTAGCCGGATTAATAATATTCCAGTAAATCTTGACCTGATTAATGTTGGTCTGAAAATGAAAGTACAAGCCATGAGAATGTTGAAACAGAAAAAATATTTATTACAGGCATGTATCGGCTTATGGTTTGCTGGGGTTGCTGCTGTCGTCTGCGCTGAAGATCTACTTAGCCAGCTTACGGATCAGAATCATCGCTACATCGGTCCGACGGTAGAAGACAATATTATATTGATGGACAAAGATAAAAATGGCTTTGCCGATGTATATGAAGTGCGCGCGTTTCTCGAGCTGAAGCACGGCAAAGGTTATGAAAAAGAATTACTGGATAAACTTGAATCTTCGGCCAAAGGTAGCAGCTGCAGTACTCCGTTTGCCAAAGATCTTTATTCTGACCAGACAAGTCCTAATCAGCTAGCTCAACCTAAATAAGATCGGCTAAATAATGCAGATTTCTGCAGCAATCCAGTTGGCGCGATATTTGCATTGATTTTAGTTTAGGCTTAGTTCGGGCTTCGTCCGCATTTGCGATTTGTTGCTAGACTGATTCATTACTAATCTGGAGTCAAATAAATTTATGTTCTTTAGATTGGTATAATGTTAATTAAATTTATTTAATCTTAGAGATGCACATTACTATGTTAAAAACCTATGCAACTCACGTACAAGAACGTGCAGCCCAAAACCTTCCGCCATTGCCACTTTCTGCCGAGCAGGTTGCTCAGTTGGTGGAGTTAATCAAGAACCCGCCTGCAGGCGAAGAAAAAACGTTAATGGATCTGCTTGAAAATCGCACTCCAGCCGGTGTGGATCAGGCGGCTTATGTGAAAGCGGCGTTTTTGTCTGATATTGCAAACGGTATGGCAACTTCACCTTTGCTAAGCGCGGAAAAAGCTGTGCAGTTATTGGGCACCATGCTTGGTGGTTACAATGTACAGGCTTTGGTAGCCTTGCTTGATACGCCAATGGCTGCTGCTGCGGTTAAAGCGCTGTCACATACGACACTTATGTTTGATGCATTCCATGATGTTGACGAAAAAATGAAGGCGGGTAATGCACACGCCAGAATGCTGATTGAGTTATGGGCTAATGCCGAGTGGTTCACCAATGCACCGGTACTGGCAGATGAGATCAAAGTTGTAGTATTCAAAGTAGATGGTGAAACCAATACCGATGACCTGAGCCCGGCACAGGAAGCCTGGAGTCGTCCGGATATTCCTTTGCATGCCAAAGCGATGCTGGTGAATAAAATGCCAGAAGGTCTCAAAACCATTGAGACTCTGAAGCAAAAAGGTTTGCCATTAGCTTATGTGGGTGACGTAGTTGGTACCGGTTCATCACGTAAATCTGCCATTAACTCAGTGCAGTGGTTTATAGGCAATGACATTCCTAACATTCCAAATAAACGTACCGGAGGAGTGATTCTGGGTACGAAAATCGCCCCGATTTTCTTTAATACAGCAGAAGATTCAGGCGCTTTGCCGATTCAATGTGATGTTTCAAAAATGCAGATGGGTGATGTGATTACCATCAAACCTTATGCTGGACAGGTATTAAATGATAAGGGTGAGGTAATTTCTAGCTTTGAACTGGCGCCCACCACGATGCCGGATGAAGTGCGTGCCGGCGGGCGTATTCCCCTTATTATCGGCCGCGGTTTAACAACTAACGCGCGCAATGCATTAGGTTTGCCTGTTTCAGACATGTTTATTCAGGCCATCGCGCCAAAAGACACAGGCAAGGGCTATACGCTGGCACAGAAAATGGTGGGTAAAGCCTGTGGTGTTACTGGCGTGCGCCCAGGTGCTTACTGTGAGCCTAAGGCGACCACAGTGGGGTCGCAGGATACTACCGGCGGTATGACACGTGATGAATTGAAAGAGTTGGCTTGTCTGGGTTTCAGTGCAGATTTAGTGATGCAAAGTTTCTGCCACACTGCAGCTTATCCAAAACCGGTTGATATCAAATTGCAGCATAGCTTGCCTGAATTTATGAGTAGCCGCGGCGGTGTCAGTTTGCGTCCGGGTGACGGCGTAATTCACTCCTGGCTCAACCGTATGGTGCTGCCAGATACCGTAGGTACCGGCGGTGACTCGCATACGCGTTTTCCGATCGGTATTTCATTTCCGGCGGGTTCCGGTCTGGTAGCGTTCGCTGCCGCGATGGGTGTAATGCCACTGGATATGCCGGAGTCAGTATTAGTGCGCTTTAAAGGCCAAATGCAGCCGGGCATCACGCTGCGTGACCTGGTGAATGCGATTCCTTACGTTGCGATTCAGGAAGGCACTTTAACGGTAGGCAAACAAGGCAAGAAAAACATCTTTAACGGTCGCATTCTGGAAATCGAGGGTCTGCCTGATTTGAAAGTGGAGCAGGCATTTGAGTTTGCAGATGCTTCTGCCGAACTTTCAGCCAACGTATGAACCGTTAAGCTTAATAAATAGCCAGTTATTGAGTTCTTAACGTCTAATATCGTATTGCTACAGAACATGATTGATAACGGTTATGAGGATGCACGTACCTTGCAGCGCCGTATTGCTAGCATGCAGGCATGGCTGGCAAAACCGGAACTGCTGGAAGCAGATGCAGATGCCGAATATGCGCATGTGATCGAAATTGACCTGAGCGAAATCAAAGAGCCATTGGTGGCATGCCCGAATGACCCGGATGATATCAAGCCATTAACATCCGTAGTAGGTGACAAGATTGATGAAGTATTTATCGGAAGCTGCATGACCAACATTGGTCATTATCGTGCGGCAGCTAAAGTGCTGGAAGGCGCCGGTGCTATCCCGACACGTTTATGGATTGCACCGCCAACGCGTATGGATGAAGCGCAACTGCGTGACGAAGGTGTTTATTCAATATTTGGAGTTGCCGGTGCGCGTACCGAAGTGCCAGGCTGTTCATTGTGCATGGGTAACCAGGCACGCGTAGCTGATAAAGCAACCGTATTCTCAACCAGTACTCGTAACTTTGATAACCGCATGGGTCGTGATG
>JBFZCQ010000128.1:0-12359 GCA_041307905.1 Methylotenera sp. | reverse complement strand
AGAGGTAATCAGCACGAAACGCAAATCATCACCCAAGCTATTTAATGCCTCATAAACTGTACTATCCACGTAAATATCCAGCTCAGACTGTAATGATGAACCTACGAGGCTTTGCGCGCGCTTCTCTTCAATCGCTTTGTTAGCCACTGCACGGACTTCAAGTATGGTTTGCCAAGCCTGTAAGTCAGCCTCACTTAAACCATGCGCCGGCAAGCTGTACCAAAGTTCTTCGAATACGGTTTTCTCCGCATCCAACCCAAGTGTCTGCCAGATTTCATCGGCAGTAAAGCTTAATATCGGTGCCATCATGCGCATCATCGCATGTGTAATGTGATGCAATGCGCTTTGTGCAGCACGGCGTGCATGTGAGGTTTCACCCGCGGTATAGAGCCTGTCTTTAAGAATATCGAGATAGAAACCGCCCAAGTCTTCTGAGCAGAAACTCACAAACTTCTGCACTGCCAGATGGAACTCATAACGGTCGTAATCTGCAAGCACTTCGCTCTGCAATTTGCCGGTTAAATGCAGGGCGTAGCGATCAATTTCCAGCCATTCATTCACGGGCAGCAAGTCTTTGCCAACATCGAAATCCGCCAGATTTGCCAATAAGAAGCGTAATGTGTTGCGAATACGGCGATAACTTTCAGCGACTCGCTTCAAAATCTCATCAGAAATCGTCAACTCACCTGAGTAATCAGTTGAGGCCGTCCAAAGACGCAGAATATCGGCGCCGTAGGTATCCATGACTTTTTGCGGTGCAACGACGTTACCTTTGGATTTACTCATTTTATGGCCTGAGCCATCCACAACAAAACCGTGAGTGAGCAAAGCATCATATGGTGCACGACCATCAATCGCACAACCTGTGAGCAGGCTGGACTGGAACCATCCGCGGTGCTGATCGGAACCTTCCAGATACAGATCCGCAGGATGCTGCAACTCCGGGCGGCGCTTCAATACCGAGGCATGTGTTGCACCTGAGTCAAACCAAACATCCAAAGTATCCGTCACTTTTTTGTATTGCTCTGCATTCTGCGGTGCATTCGCTGCTAAGAAAGCAGCGCCATTAAGACTGAACCAAGCTTCAATTCCTTGTTTTTCGACATCCAGACAAACCTTTTCCAGTAGTTCAAGCGTCTGCGGATGAGGCTCACCGGTTTCTTTATGCACAAACAACGGCATCGGTACGCCCCAGTTACGCTGACGTGATACACACCAGTCAGGGCGGTTTTTAATCATCGCCTCCAGACGTGCACGACCCCAACTTGGGAAGAATTGCGTTTCAGCCACAGCGTTATTGGCATGCTCGCGCAAGCTTATACCTTGTACATCAGCCTCATTCATCCCGATAAACCACTGATGTGTAGCACGGAAAATCACTGGCGTTTTATGACGCCAGCAGTGCGGGTAGCTATGGTTCAAGCGCACGGAAGCCATGAGGTTGCCGCCAGCCTGCAAAGTCTCGATAACAACTTTGTTGGCATCCCAGATACTCATACCGGCGAAGCGTTCCACACGGCTGTAGAATTTACCGTCATCGCCTACCGGGCAATCAACAGGCAGGTTATAACGCATGCCAACGGCATAGTCATCTAGGCCGTGTGCAGGGGCTGTATGCACCAAACCGGTACCGGCTTCAGCAGTCACGTGATCACCGCAGATCACCGGCACCTGGCGGTTTTCAAACGGGTGCTGTAGTTTTAAATATTCAAGTGCCTGACCTTTGCAGCTTGCAATCGTTTTAGCGTCAGTTTCACCGTAGCGTGCCAAAGTTGCCTGTGCCAAGCCTTGTGCCAATATCAGCAGACCTCTGCTGGTTTGGATTAAATCGTAATCAAATTCAGGATGCACAGAAACCGCCTGATTTGCCGGCAGTGTCCACGGTGTTGTGGTCCAGATAATCGCATAGGCATCACCATTCACCACTACACCAAACGCTTTGCTCAATGCTGCGTTATCAGCAACTTTAAAGCCTACATCAATCGCCGGCGAGTTCTTGTCTTCATATTCAACTTCAGCCTCGGCCAATGCCGAACCACAATCCACACACCAATGCACGGGCTTGCTGCCCTGATAAAGGTAACCATTTTTATAAATGTCGCCCAAAGCACGCATGATGTCGGCTTCGGTTTTAAAATCCATGGTCAGGTAAGGATTGTCCCAGTCACCTTGCACACCCAGACGGATAAAATCTTTCTTCTGGCGCGCAACCTGCTCAGTTGCGTATTCACGGCACAATTCACGAAACTTGGCTGGAGCGATATCTTTACCATGATTCTTTTCTACCACCAGTTCAATCGGGAGCCCGTGGCAATCCCAGCCCGGAACATAAGGTGCATCAAAACCGCTCATGGTTTTAGATTTAACAATAATATCTTTCAGAATTTTATTCACCGCATGGCCAATATGAATATCGCCGTTTGCGTACGGAGGGCCATCATGCAGAATGAATTTCTTAGCACCTTTGCGCGCGTCTCTGATACGTTGATAGAGCTTCTTATCCTGCCATGCTTTTAGCCAAGCAGGCTCACGCTTGGCTAAGTCGCCACGCATCGGAAACGCGGTTTCAGGCAGGTTTAATTTATATTTACTTTGCTCTTTATTCTGTTCAGTCATTTAACAATCCAAAACTTAATTTATCCGCGATCAGGCGCGGTTAATAAAAAAACTTCTCGCCAATTCAGCATCTTTTGCAATCTGCGCTTTTAATGCATCCAGACCATCAAACTTCATTTCATCGCGTATTTTGTGAAAAAACTCCACATGCACGTGATTTCCGTATAAATCCCCATTAAAATCAAGTACATGAACCTCAAGCGACAGTTTTGGCACGCCGGCAATTGTAGGGCGCACTCCAAGATTGGCTACTGCATTCAAACCATCTAATTTTACTGCATATACACCAGTAAAGGCAGGCCGTTCATGGCGCATGTGAACGTTAGCCGTTGGAAAGCCCAATTGTCGCCCACGCTTGGCACCATGTACTACTTTGCCGCTAATACTGTAGGCTCGCCCTAACAGCATAGCAGCCTGATCCAATTGACCATTCGCTAAAGCTGATCGCACTCGGGTGCTGGATACGCGCCCATTATCTAAATCAACCTGCGGTAACTTAATTAAATTAAATCCCGCCTGCACAAAATCCTGCGTTGATCCGGCGCGCTTAGCACCAAAACGAAAATCCTCGCCTACCAGAATTGCCTGTGCATTAAGTGACTGACGTAGAATGCGCTGCATGAATTCTTCAGCACTGACTTTTGCAAAGCGTCTATTAAATGCAATCACATAAACACGCTCTACACCAGAATTCGAAAAATACTCGAGCTTTTCACGTAAAGAACATAATCGACTTGGCGCATTGTCAGGAGTAAACAGCTCGCGTGGGTGCGGCTCAAATGTCATCACAGCAGCACTCAAACAAAGTTCTTTTGCTGTCTGCATTAATTTTTCTAATAAAGCCTGATGCCCTAAATGCATGCCATCAAAATTACCGATAGCAAGTACACATGGCGCCTGTAGCGTCGTTGGAATATGCCGTAAAATTTGCATTAACGATTCACCCGACGAATATAATCTCTGGGTTTGAAGCCCAACAGCATAAGCATTGCAAAATAGCTTACAGCACCTAAGACCACCAAACCACTGACATAAATCAGACGCTTGAGCAAACTAAACTCCAGCCAGGCGCTTGCGTCGCCCATAGCATAATAGAGTGCAACGCCCATAAATAACAATGCCACCAGCAGTTTTACTAAAAACAATAACCAGCCTGCTTGCGGCTGAAAATAACTGGCGCGACGCAAATGATAATAAAGCAATGATGCATTGATACAGGCGCCTAAGCCGATTGCCAGGGCTAACCCGGCATGCTGCAGATCCAGCACAAATACAAACAGCAAATTCATCAACTGCGTAATTACCAACGTAAAAACGCCAATTTTTACCGGCGTTTTAATGTTTTGGCGCGCATAAAACCCCGGTGCCAGAATTTTAACCAAGATTAGTCCCAGCAATCCTATGCTGTATGCAATTAAAGCCTGTTGCGTCATGGCCACATCTAGTGGTGTGAATTTTCCGTAGTAGAACAGCGATGTAACTAATGGTGCGGACAAAACCGCCAATGCTACCGCCGCCGGTGCCGCAAGAATACAAGTTAAACGTAGTCCCCAATCCAGCAATTGCGAATACTCTACATCGTCTTTACCGGCGTAGGCCTTGGATAAACTCGGTAACAATATCGTACCTAAGGCCACACCCAGAACACCGGTAGGAAACTCCATCAGACGGTCTGCATAATAAAGCCAGCTGACACTACCAGTTACCAGAAATGAAGCAAATATAGTATTGAGAATCAGCGAAATCTGGGCAACAGAAACACCTAATACGGCTGGGCCCATAAGTTTAAGGATGCGCCAAACCCCTTCATCATCCCGCCTGAAATCAAACTTCGGCAACAGACCAACCTGCTTCAGAAACGGAATCTGAAATACCAACTGCAGAAAGCCACCGACAAATACCGCCCAAGCCAAAACCTTAATCGGCTCATCAAAATAATCGGCAAAAAACAGTACCGCCAAAATCATTGAAACATTGAGCCACACCGGCGTAAAAGCAGGGATGCCAAAACGGTTATAGGTGTTGAGCACCCCTCCCGCCATGGAAACTAACGAAATAAAGAAGATATAAGGGAAGGTAATCCGCAGCAATTCAATCGTGAGCTGCATTTTTGCTGCATCAGCCCTGAAGCCCGGAGCAATAAAACTCACAATTAATGGTGCTGCCAGCATACCTAATAGCGTAACCACTACCAGAATAATACCAAGCCAGGTTGCAACCCGATTAACGAGCCCTTGTGTTTCTTCAAAACTGCGCTGACTCTTATATTCAGCCAGAATTGGCACAAAGGCCTGACTAAACGCGCCTTCAGCCGATATCCTGCGTAATAAGTTAGGAATTTTAAAGGCTACAATAAAGGCATCGCTGAGCATGCCGGCACCAAAAACGCGCGCGATCAAGGTATCGCGTACAAAACCTAAGATACGCGAGACAAAAGTCATGCTGCCGACTTTGGCCAGCGCTTTGAGTAAATTCATGCTTTATCGTTATAATAAAAGGAGTGTAAAGTATTGTATTAACAATATATTGCATGATTTTAACATGCCGAGTGAAATCACGTAGTAATTGCTAATGATATTTGTGTGTTTTTAACTTGCAATCTATTTAATATGTAGTTAATATTATGGGCTTCGTATTTTGAATAGCTTTTTAGGAAAAACAGATGGCAAATACCGCACAAGCAAGAAAACGTGCTCGTCAAGCAGTAAAGCAACGCGCTCACAATGCGAGTTTGCGCTCTACTTTGCGCACAGCGATTAAAAAAATTATTAAAGCTGTAGAAGCTGGTGATAAAGCCGCCGCTGCTGCTGCTTACACTGAAAACGTAAGCGTAATTGACCGCATCGCAGACAAAAACATTATCCATAAAAACAAAGCATCACGCCATAAAAGCCGCTTAAACGCTGCTATCAAATCAATGGCGTAATTGATAGCCTGAATAATATTTGGAATTCAAATAAAAAAGCCGAACTTAGTTCGGCTTTTTTATTATTGATCCTTTTAACTAATAGAGCATTATTTAATAAAACTCTATTAAATAATGCTCTTAAACTTAATTATTACTAACTAGTAACACTAGTTACCTATATTCAGCTCTGATCGAATTTGTAGCGCCTGCTTGATCGCCTCGTCACGACTGGCATTAATCACCGTGAAATGCCCCATTTTGCGACCAGCACGCGCTTCATGCTTGCCATACAAATGCATTTTTAACTGCCCGTTAGCGAATGCAAGTTGCCAGTCAGGTTCATCTTTGCCTCCAGCAGCATTATCCGGCCACGCATCTCCGAGCAGGTTGACCATTACGGCCGCACTATGCTGACGACTACTACCCAGAGGCAATCCTGTCATCACACGCACCTGCTGCTCAAACTGGTTAGTCACACAGGCGTCAATCGTGTAATGTCCCGAGTTATGCGGACGCGGCGCAATTTCGTTCACCAGCAATTCTCCGCCGCAAACAAAAAATTCAACGCCCAATACACCAGTATAATCAAGCTTTTCAGCTACGCTGATCGCCAACTTCTGCGCCTGATGATTAACAGCATCGCTACCGCGTGCTGGCACAATCGACACATCCAATATGCCGTTAAGGTGGCTATTCTCAGCCGTCGGGAAAGTAGCAACCTGACCATTAACGTCTCTAGCAAGCACTACTGAAACCTCATAATCCAGTTTCAGCATCTTCTCCAGCACACATTCCTCCTGGCCAAAATCTGCAAAAGCCTTTTTAGCCTCATCGGAATTGGCCACACGCGCCTGTCCTTTACCGTCGTATCCAAAGCGGGATACCTTCAGAATCGCTGGATAAATATCACTGCCATCTGCCGGAACATCTGAATCACTGTCAATTACGGCAAAAGGCGCTACCGGAAGACCGCCATCTTTGAGGAAGTTTTTCTCACTGACACGATGCTGTGCAATAGCCACCGCCTTGCCGGAAGGATGCACAGCGATATTATTGGCCAAAGTTTCAAGCGTAGCAGCAGGCACATTCTCGAATTCGGTGGTGACAGCTTGGCAAGTTTCAGCCATTTGCTTTAAGGCAGCTTCATCATCATATCTTGCGCAGATATGCACATCGGCAATTTTACCGGCCGGACTATTCTTGTCAGGGTCCAGCACTGTAACCTTGTAGCCCATCTCGTGCGCTGCAATCACAAAAAAGCGGCCAAGCTGACCGCCACCTAACATACCCAGCATTGCCGGAGGAAGAATTACATTACTCTGACTCATGGTTCCACTCTCAATTGACTGATGGTTGGCAATTTACTGACGGCTGGTCAGTTAACTCCATGTTATATACTTTTTCTGTCTGCTTTTTACGGAATTCGGCAAGTTTCGCGGCTAAGTTCGCATCATGATTTGCCAGAATGGATACCGCAAACAACCCCGCATTTGCGGCACCTGCATCTCCAATAGCAAACGTAGCCACCGGTATTCCTTTAGGCATTTGCACGATTGAAAGTAAAGAATCCTGACCTTGCAGATGCTTAGAAGGTACTGGCACTCCCAGCACCGGCAACGTTGTCTTGGCTGCAACCATCCCAGGTAGATGCGCAGCGCCACCAGCACCGGCAATAATAACTTGAATGCCGTTTTTTGTTGCATTCTCCGCAAATTCAAACATCAAATCCGGCGTACGATGTGCCGAAACAACTTTTGCTTCATAACCCACGCCGAAGTCAGCGAGCATTTGTGCTGCATTCCGCATCACAGGCCAATCACTGTCTGAACCCATGATGATTGCTACTAATGGTTTATTCATATTATATTTTTCCTAATAATCGCTGCTTGTAGCTATAACCTAAGCTGCAATCCTACCTTAATTAAAGAAGGATAAGATTGTCGCGGTGTATTAATTCAGATTCATCTACATAACCCAATATGGATTCAATCTCGCTACTGGATTTACGCATGATTCTAGCTGACTCACCGGCGCTGTAATTAACCAAACCACGTGCAACCTCTTTACCTTCGGCATCTACACAGGCCACAACATCACCGCGTTCAAAGAAACCTTCGACAGCAGTTACACCAATCGGCAATAAACTCTTACCTTCCGACTTAAGCACCTTGACCGCACCTGCATCCAGCACTAACTTTCCTGTAGTGCGCAAATGATCGGCCAGCCATTGCTTACGTGCAGCAGTTTTCATTTGCGTAGCTTCAAGGTGCGTACCTATAGCCTCACCGGCACTTAAGCGCACCAGCACATCTTTTTCACGACCAGACGCTATTACCGTGTGTGCGCCGCTGCGAGCAGCGCGTTTTGCTGCCAGTATCTTAGTCAGCATGCCACCAGTACCAACGCTGCTGCCGGCACCACCAGCCATTTCTTCCAAGGCGGCTTCGCCAGCTGTAGCATGATGCACAAGCGTAGCATCAGGATTACGACGAGGGTCTGCAGTATACAACCCTTGCTGGTCGGTAAGAATCACCAGCGTATCCGCTTCAATTAAATTAGCTACTAGCGAGCCCAGCGTATCGTTATCACCAAAGCGGATTTCATCCGTCACTACCGTGTCATTTTCGTTAATGATAGGTATGACTTTCATGTCCAGCAAAGTGCGTAAAGTACTGCGCGCATTCAGATAACGCTTTCTATCAGCTAAATCATCATGCGTGAGCAGCACCTGCGCTGTGCGCAAATGATGCTGACTAAAACAAGACTCGTACATCTGCACCAGACCCATCTGACCAACTGCAGCTGCCGCTTGCAACTCGTTGACCGCTGTCGGACGCTTCTTCCAACCTAACCTTTGCATACCCTCAGCCACCGCACCGCTAGATACCAATACAACCTGCTTGCCTTGGAGTGCTAGCGCAGCAATCTGCGCCGCCCAGGCGGCAATCGCAGCCTGATCCAAGCCATTGCCATCATTAGTGACAAGGCTGGAGCCCACTTTCACTACAATGACTTTTGCATCTGCGACCAAAGACTTAAATTCAGACAACTTCATTCTTGGACTCTGGGTTGCTAGAATTTAGATTTTTAAACTCAAGTCTTTCGGATTCAGCATTATCTGATTCCAGATTTTGAGCTGCACGGCTCTCTTCAATATGCTGCATGATGGCATAAGTCAAATCTTTACAACCCAAACCGCTGATTGCAGAAATTGCAAATACGCGGCCTTCCCAGCCGTAATCTTTAACAAAGGCTTTCACTACTGCATCAGCATCCTGCAGCATATCGATTTTATTCAACACCAGCCAGCGTGGTTTATTGTAAAGTGATTCATCATACTTTCTCAGTTCTTCAACGATCGCTCTAGCTTCGTGCACGGGGTCAACTGCATCATCAAATGGTGCAATATCTACTAGATGCAGCAGTAATGAGGTACGCGCAAGATGGCGCAGAAATTGATGACCCAAACCGGCGCCTTCAGCAGCCCCTTCGATAATGCCTGGAATATCAGCAATCACAAAACTACGCTCAGCGTCTACGCGCACCACTCCTAGATTTGGGTGCAGCGTTGTAAATGGATAGTCTGCTACTTTAGGTTTTGCTGCAGAAACTGAACGGATAAATGTAGATTTACCGGCATTTGGCATACCCAACAAACCAACATCGGCTAAGACCTTAAGCTCAAGATACAATTCCAGCTCTTCGCCTGGCTCACCCTTAGTGCATTGGCGTGGCGCACGATTCAAACTGGACTTAAAGTGCACATTACCCAGACCGCCGTTACCACCTTTTGCCATCTGCGCGCGCTGCCCATGCTCACTCAAATCCACCAGCATCTGTCCGCTAGATTTATCCGAGATTACGGTACCGACAGGCACACGCAAAATCATGTCTTCGCCCTTGGCACCGTAGCACTCAGCACTACGGCCATTTTCACCACGCTGCGCTCTGAAACTGCGCGTATAGCGATAATCTACCAGCGTATTGATATTACGATCGGCTTCAATCACAATTGAGCCGCCACGACCGCCGTCTCCACCACTTGGGCCGCCCATAGGTTCGTATTTTTCGCGACGAAACGTAGCAACGCCATTACCGCCATCACCCGCAAAGATTTTAATTGTTGCTTCGTCAATAAATTTCATATCTTAAATGGCTACGCTCGCAAATTAAAACTTGCTTGGTGCTCATATCCTCAATGCACGAACCTGTGCGATTACATCACTTTGCCCATATCCAAAATCAGGTACGTACGAT
Source organism: Methylotenera sp. (assembly GCA_041307905.1). Taxonomy (GTDB): domain Bacteria; phylum Pseudomonadota; class Gammaproteobacteria; order Burkholderiales; family Methylophilaceae; genus Methylotenera. The sequence continues at coordinate 2,578 of JBFZCQ010000128.1, read as the reverse complement.
TTTGCATTACCCGCGTATTTCAGAAGCAAATCCTATTTTGACATCCTCCCTGCTCAAAAGAGCAGAGATTCCTAGAGGTTCACTAATACTTTCTGTGATACCTTCGGTTGGTTCTTGGGCTGAGCGCCTTAATGCACTACTCATATATCCACAAGCGTTACTTTCCGAGCGTCCCTCGGTAGTCCAGTTAAGGATGTGAATCAAATGCTGCAGAATCTAGTTGCCGTCATTGAGAGAGCCGAGGCATCCTCTGTTAGCGAATTAATTATGGCACAAATCAAAACAACCGCAACTTTTTTGCCTGCGCTTACATTCTCCCCCTTAAAAACAAGGCTCCATGTACTAGCTTATATAGACTAAATCTAAAAAACAAAAAAGCCCTATCAAAAAGACAGGGCTTCTTAAGTTTTCGCAAAAACTAAGCTGGAATAATATTCACAGTTTTACGTTTTAATGCACCCTTAATCGTAAAGAAAACTTTACCATCAGCTTTTGCATACAGCGTATGGTCTTTACCCATACCTACGTTTTCACCAGCATGCATTCTTGTACCGCGCTGACGCACGATAATGCTACCAGCTGAGACAACTTGCTCACCAAACGCTTTAACACCCAAGCGCTGTGAATGTGAGTCGCGACCGTTACGTGAACTGCCGCCTGCTTTTTTGTGTGCCATGATTTAATCCTTAATTCTTTAACTGCTTATTTAGCAGCGATTGCTTCAATTTTAATTTCAGTAAAACTTTGGCGATGACCTTGAGTTTTACGGTAGTGTTTACGACGACGGAATTTGAAAATCATCACTTTATCGCCGCGACCATGAGAAACTACAGTAGCTTTAACAGTCGCACCTTTGATAATCGGTGAGCCGATTGTCGTTTTATCACCATCAGAAACCATTAGAATTTGATCAAGCGTAACTGTACCGCCAACTTCAACGTCTAATTTTTCAACTTTTAATCTTTCGCCTTGTACTACGCGATATTGTTTTCCACCAGTTTTGATCACTGCATACATGATTATGCCTTTAACTCATACTTCAAAAGAATCGCGCATTATACGCAATTTATCTCGCAAAGCAAATCATAATCTTATGTAATTCTTAAAAATTATGACGCTTGCACCAAAGCCTGTAATTATCTCACCTTTAAACCAACCTTAGCTAGTTATTTATGAAGCTTAAAGTAGGCTGTGATAAAATATTTTCTTCTTAATCAGGTTAATTAACGTGACACTCAGCATTATTAATTCATGTATCGCAGAGGACATGCGCAAAGTAGACAGCGTGATCCGCCAATCTCTGCATTCCGAAGTCGCACTTGTTAACCAAATTGCCGAATATATCATCAATAGCGGAGGTAAGCGCTTACGTCCAATATTAGTGCTGTTATCAGCGGGGCTATTTGGAAAAATAAAAGATCATCATCACCAGTTAGCTGCAGTCGTTGAACTCATTCACACCTCAACTTTACTTCATGACGACGTGGTTGATGAATCCTCTAAACGTAGAGGCCAGAGCACCGCTAACGCCATCTTCGGCAATGCAGCCAGCGTACTGGTAGGTGACTTTGTCTACTCGCGCACTTTTCAGATGATGGTAGCAGTGAAAAACATGCGTGTCATGGAAGTATTAAGCAATGCTACCAACGTGATTGCCGAAGGCGAAGTTTTGCAACTGCTTAATGTCAACAATGCTGACATCACCGATGACGATTACCTCAAGGTTATTCATTACAAAACCGCCAAACTATTTGAGGCTGCCACCCAGTTAGGCGCCATTATCAGCAAAGCCTGCCCTGAAGATGAATCTGCACTTAGTCTTTACGGCATGCATTTAGGTACTGCATTCCAGCTGGTTGATGACATACTCGATTTAAGTGGCAACAGTGATCAAATAGGTAAAAACCTTGGTGATGATCTTGCCGAAGGTAAACCGACATTGCCATTGTTATATGCAATGCGCAACACCAATTCAGAGCAAAGCCAAATGATCCGAAATGCAATTGAGCACGGCGGCCTCGAGCAGTTACCACAGGTGATGGCAGCTGTTACTGATTCCGGCGCACTGACCCATGTAATGAAACTTGCAGAAATTGAATCAGAGAAATGCTGCAAGGCTATCGCACATTTTCCTGATTCAGCATTTAAGCAGGCAATGCTTGCACTTGCTGAGTTTGCGGTGAAGCGCAGCTTTTAAGGCCGGCACTTCTCTTACCATACGCAACATCAGATTAATTTAAAGTGATTTTTTCGCCGGTATCAGCATGATAGTAAGTTAAATGCGCATAATTACTGTTGCCGGATGTCAGCGACCCGTCAAACAATGCCTTACCCTCAACATCAACCACAGCATATCCGTTGTGATACAAAGTAACCTCAGCAAGCTTAGGCGTTTTCGCTGAAACTTCACGCATCGCAAAACTGACACAACTCTCTGCCTCATCTTCCGCGTAAACTTCCCAAGCATCACCTCCGGCCAATTGAGACAACCAACTAGGCAAATCAACCTCAACACGACAGATAATAGGCTCATCCCACTCTGGTCGAGAAAATTCAGCCTTCCCAAGTTCAGCCTTAA
>JBFZCQ010000127.1:0-3200 GCA_041307905.1 Methylotenera sp. | reverse complement strand
TACGCCATGCCAAAACGGCAGGGTAATTAAACTTAATGCTGTTGTGACGGTGACTGTCATGGCATAAAGCGCACTATCAAGCCTATAGCGATCACAAAAAACTACACCCAGAACCATGCTTGGCATCGCCATATCCAGTACGGCTACTGCTTTATACTTGCCTTCCATAGGTAAATAACTCACCAGAACGATTGCGAACAAAGGCATTAATAGCATTTTTATCAGAATAACGGGCATCACATAAGGTATGTTCCGGGCAGTGACTGCTTTCCAGTTTAATGCCAGCCCCAAGGAAACCAGCATCAGAGGTACAACTGCTGCGGATAATTTTTGTAACACGCCGGCAAACCATGCGGGGGCAACAAGTCCGTTAATATTTAAAATTACCTCAATCGCCGCTGCCCAAAATGGCGGTGCATTAAGAAATAACAGCGCTGACTTAGGCTTTGGTGTCGTATCTTCACCGTAATGCTGTGCAATCATGATCCCTAAAGTAAACACTATCGGCGCAGTGGCAAACAGGTCTATTTGTATGACGACAGACCGCGCCCAGCTACCAAAAGTCTGTTCTAAAACAGGTAAGCCCAGATAAGTGACATTAGGCACGGCAGCCAGTATTATCGCTCCCAAGCGTTTATCTTCAAATTTAAAAAGTATGCCGATTATCCAGGTACAGAGCATGGCAAAAACAATACAGCCAACACCGAGTATTGTATATTGAAAAGATTGCAAGCCTATATCCGCCGTCCATAAGACTTCTAAAACCATAGCCGGCAATAGCAAATAATAGACAAATGTAGTCAACACCAGCCGGGTTTGCTCTGCTGTTAGTCCTGCGGGCCTAAGCATCCGCCAACCCACTCCGCAAGTCATTAACAAGGTCATTTGAATTAGTGTTGAGTTCATAAGCGAAGTGTATTGTCGATTTGCTGAGATTAACATTCACTGTCAATGCAAGTTCCGGTAACATATACCGCATGTAGCCCTAGCTACGGAACTGCGAGCGTCACAAAACCTGAATTATAAGGTTATTGATAATATCATTTTCTGCAAATAGGGCTCAGTTCATTATTAAAGAGCTACTAAATGCGTGTTTTTTCAAAATTTTGCCGGTTATGTTTTATTATTTTATTAATGGGATGCGCTGTTGCAAAGGCAGATATGGGAGAAATCGAATCGATCTTTCCCAAGGAGGCTTCCGCAATGCATACAGGTCAAAAGGCGGTCATAGCCGATGTTCGTGAAGATATTAAAAACAGAATAACCCTTCCAGAGTTGTAAATTTAAAGATTTATCTATTACCTTTTATATTGAGCCTATGTCATTTATATCAACCAAATCTATTCCTGTTCGTGAACGCTTGATTATGGCGCTGGACGTTCCCAGCATTCAGGAAGCCCAAGCTTTAGTGGAAGAACTCGGCGATTCAGTAATCTTTTATAAAGTCGGCATGGAACTGTTTATGTCGGGTGATTATTTTGGTTTTATTGAATGGCTGAAACAACACAATAAAAAGATTTTTGTTGATCTGAAGTTTTTTGATGTTCCCGCTACCGTTGGGCGAGCTATCAAGGCCTTAAGCAGTAAAGGGGTTGATCTTGCTACTATCCATGGAAACGATGCTATTATGGAAGCGGCAGCTAAAGAAAAAGGTGATCTTAAAGTGCTGGCAGTCACCGCTTTAACCAGTTTGGACCGCGGTGATCTTGATGATTTAGGCTTTAAATGTGATGTGCGTGATCTGGTATTATCTCGAGCTAAACGTGCGTTGCAAATCGGCTGCGACGGCATTGTTTCATCAGGACTTGAAGCATCCATGATTAGGGAGCAACTTGGACATAAACTATTGGTTATTACGCCCGGCATCAGACCTGTTGATAACCGCGAAGATGACGATCAAAAACGTGTGGTCAGTGTTGAAATGGCTTTCCGGAATGGTGCTGATTATATTGTCATAGGCCGGCCTATTCGTGATGCTGAAAATCGAAAAGCGATGGCTGAAAAAATTCAGGCGCAAATTCTTGCTCAATTTTCAAGCAATTAAGTAATGCAAGGTACAAAGAACAAAGTGGGCGCATTTGTAGCTTGGCGGATTTTACCTTTTACCTTGAGCCTAACACTATGTCTTTAGATCCCGCTTTTACTGCCTCCTACCTGGTCGCTTTTATAATGGGCTTATTCAGTAGTATGCACTGTATAGGCATGTGCGGCTCGATTATTGGAACGTTAACCCTAAGTCTTAGCCCGGAAATACGTAACAATAAGAAACTATTATTACCTTTTGTCTTTAATTATAATTTTGGCAGGATTACCAGTTACACGATAGCGGGTGCATTAGCGGGTCTAATTGAGGCTTTACTGACCATGCATCTGGGTGAAACTCACGGGCACAGATTTTTACAATTAATATCAGCTGGCATCATGGCGAGTGCAGGCCTTTATATAGCCGGCTGGTTTCCCCGTTTTGCTTATATCGAAAAAATCGGAACGCATTTTTGGAAAAAAATAGAACCCTATGGACGGAAACTTATTCCCGTAAAAAATCGCACCCAAGCCTATCTTTTTGGTATGGTATGGGGCTGGTTGCCTTGTGGACTGGTATATGCGGCTTTAACACTCGCAGCTACTGCGGGTGATGTCAGTAAGAGCGCATTGACTATGCTGGCTTTCGGATTAGGGACTTTACCTGCAGTCATGGGAGTAGGTATAATGACACACGTATTAACTAGGTTATCCAGAATGCAGCGTTTCAAACAGGCTATTGGCCTGTTTATGATAGTTCTGGCACTGTTAGCCGCCTTGCCATGGCTTAATCCGATGGCGTTTCCAACACACACATAGCAATACATTAAAAGAGGCTACTATGGGGCATTTTAAGTCGATCATTGGTCAATCTCCCGCATTGGATTCCTTAATTCGTAGCGCCAGAATGGTTGCGGCTACCGATGTAACGGTATTGCTTAAAGGTGAAACCGGTACCGGCAAGGAAGTATTTGCTAACGCTATTCAAAAAGAAAGCGCTCGCGCCGATAAAGCCTACATTACCCTTAATTGTGCTGCATTACCTGAAAGCCTGATTGAATCGGAATTGTTTGGACATAAAAAAGGTTCTTTTACAGGTGCGACTGCCAATACCCAGGGGCTTTTTCAGGCAGCTCATGGCGGTACTTTGTTTCTCGATGAAATAAACTCATTGCCTG
>JBFZCQ010000126.1:0-3447 GCA_041307905.1 Methylotenera sp. | reverse complement strand
GAAACTTCTTCACCGCGGTGTGCCGGCAGGCAATGCATGAATAGTGAATCTTTTGCGGCAACACGCATCATGTCCGCATCTACCTGCCAGTCAGCAAAGTCGCGCATACGTTCTTCATTTTCCGCCTCAAAGCCCATGCTGGTCCAAACGTCTGTTGTTACTAGATCAGCACCTTTTGCCGCATCCATCGGGTCAGCAAAGACTTCAAAGTGATCCGTACCATACAAGTTGGCACGTTCAGGCTCGACTTCATAACCAGGAGGCGTTGATACATGCACGTTGAAATCCAGTACCTCAGCTGCCTGTAGCCATGTATTGCAGACATTATTGCTGTCACCGATCCAAGCTACGGTTTTACCTTTGATTGAACCGCGATATTCGATATAGGTAAAAATATCCGCCATGATCTGGCATGGGTGATATTCATTGGTTAACCCGTTTATCACCGGCACGCGTGAATTAGCGGCAAAGCGTTCAATGATTTCCTGCTCAAAAGTGCGGATCATCACAATATCGCTCATACGTGAAATAACCTGCGCTGCATCTTCAACCGGCTCACCCCGGCCCAACTGTGAATCACGTGTATTCAAGTAAATCGCTGAACCGCCTAATTGCTGCATACCTGCCTCAAATGAAAGGCGTGTACGTGTACTGGCCTTTTCAAAAATCATCACCAGCGTACGGTCTTGTAACGGCCAGTATTGCTGGTAAGACTTGAATTGATTTTTAATCCAGTGCGCACGCTGAAACACGTGCTCAAACTCGTCACGATTTAAATCATTGAATTGCAGAAAATGTTTTATTGCCATAATGGTTTGGAAGCCAGAGTTTTATTGAAACGGGCTTCGTTCAGTTAATTAATTCGTTATTAAATTGATTATTTTTGGAATGTCTTATTTTGCCAGAAAAGCTTTGATCAAGGCAGATAAACGGCTAACCAGCTCATTGGCTTCAGCTTCATTCATGACCAAGGGTGGCAGCAATCGCACTACTTTTTCTGCAGTGACGTTAATCAACAGCTTATCTGCCAATGCCATTTTTACCAAATCACCGCATGGACGATCCAATTCAATACCGATCATAAGGCCAGCGTTACGCACGGTAACAACACCTGCTGTATCTTTAAATTCAGCCGCAAAACCTTCACGGATCAGATTACCGATTTTCTCGGCGTTCTCGCGGATACCTTCTTCTTCAATAATATTAAGCGTCGCCAAACCAGCAGCAGTTGCCAAAGGATTGCCGCCAAAGGTAGAGCCATGCTTGCCATAAGTAAATACATCAGCAGCGATACCGTTCGCCACACAGGCACCTATGGGCACACCTGAGCCCAGCCCTTTTGCCAGCGTCATCACGTCAGGCTTGATATTGGTATGCTGAAAAGCAAACCAGGTACCGGTACGGCCAATACCGGTCTGCACTTCATCCAGCATCAGCAGCCAGCCATGCGCATCAGCGATTTGACGCAATGACTCAAGGTAAGCACTCGCTTCTTTAGGGATATTGATACCGCCTTCGCCCTGTACCGGCTCTACCAGAATTGCCACGACATTCGGATGATGTTCGGCAACATGTTTTACTGCTTCCACATCATCATAAGGCACGCGGATAAAACCACTCACTAACGGCTCAAAACCAGCCTGCACTTTGTAGTTACCGGTAGCTGACAATGTTGCAAGCGTACGTCCGTGGAACGATTGCTCCATCACGATAATTTCAGGATTCTCGATACCTTTATTGTGCCCATAGAGACGTGCAAGTTTGATTGCAGCCTCATTGGCCTCGCAGCCAGAGTTGCAGAAGAACACTTTATCCATACCTGAAATTTCACAGACTTTATCTGCCAAAGCTGATTGTTCGGCAACCTGATAAATATTGGAAACATGAATCAATCGGGCAGCCTGCTCACTAATGGCTTTTACCAGTTTCGGATGTGCATGGCCCAAGCCGTTAACGGCAACGCCAGCCAAGGCATCCAGATACTTTTCACCTTTATCATCCCATAGCCAGACACCTTCGCCTTTGGCAAAGGTAACTGGTTGACGCATATAGGTATTCATCAAATGATCAGACATTTTTTACTCGATACTAAATTGTTAGACTTTTATTTAATTTTTATTTTTTACAGAGCTTACAAAGACAACCTTCTAAAACAACAAAAGCAAAACTGTTCATTCAATCATAAACATTCCTGATTGAATTGTTTTATTTGTGGTTATAATTTGAAAGGAGTGGAAACTCACATGAGAGTAGCTTAAAACCTCGTTTTTGGCAAGTTTTACCACTGCATTCAAGATGAAAATTATTTAATAATCACTTGATAAAAATAGCAATTTGGGCAAAAATCGCGATCCTTGAAATATTACTGCCAATCATTTTAGCCAATCATTTTATTATGGCATCTTTGAATCTGATCTCCCAACAAGACGAACTATCTCAGCTACCTGTTGCATGGTATGTTGACCCAAGTATTTATGCACTCGAGCAAAAATATATGTTTACGCAGGCGCCACAATATCTGGGTCATGAACTGATGGTGCCTAATGTGAGCGACTATCATGTTCTGAACTGGACAGGTGAAGCCAAAGCCCTTATTCATAGCAAAGATGGCATCAATGCCATCAGCAACATATGCCGCCACAGACAAGCCGTAATGCTTAAAGGTCACGGACAAACCAAAAACATTGTTTGTCCGCTGCATCGCTGGACTTATGATCTGGAAGGCAAATTACTGGGCGCACCACACTTTGACCAAAACCCATGCCTGCATCTCGATAAAAAAGCCCTGCAGAACTGGCAGGGTCTGCTATTTGACAGTAAACGCGATATTGCAAAAACGCTTGCCAATCTTGGCTGCAAGCAGGACTTTGATTTTACCGGCTACATGCTGGACCGCGTTGCCGTAGAAGAATACAACTTCAACTGGAAAACGTTTATCGAAGTTTATCTCGAAGACTACCATGTTGGCCCTTTCCATCCTGGCCTCAATCAGTTTGTGAACTGCGATGCGCTTAATTGGGAATTTGGTGCAGACTATAGCGTGCAAACCGTAGGCTTCAAGCAATCACTGACCCGCGCCGGCTCCACTGTTTACCAGCAATGGCAGGAGCAGGTTGCCAGATATCAGGGCGACAAGCCACCAAAATATGGCGCTATCTGGATGGTATATTACCCATTTCTGATGATTGAGTGGTACCCGAATGTATTGGTAGTTTCGCACATTATTCCACGTAGTGCAGACGCATGCACCAATGTAGTTGAATTTTACTACCCGGAAGATATCGCCCTGTTCGAGCGCGAATATGTAGCTGCACAACAGGCAGCCTATGAAGAAACTGCCGTAGAAGATAACGACATCTGCCAGCGCATGCATGACGGTCGCCGTGCCTTGCATGCACAGGACATTGACGAGCGCGGCCCCTATCAGCATCCGATGGAAACAGGCAT
>JBFZCQ010000125.1:0-2728 GCA_041307905.1 Methylotenera sp. | reverse complement strand
ATTGTCTGGCATCTAGAGCGTTTAGCCGCGTCTGGTTTTAAAGATGTTGTAATTAACCATGCGCACTTGGGTGAGCAGATTGAAGCTGCTCTTGGTGACGGTAGCCAATGGGGCGTGCGTATCCTGTATTCACCGGAAAAGATAGCGCTGGAAACTGCTGGGGGCATTGCTAATGCAATGCCATTGTTAGGCAACGCGCCATTTTTAGTGGTGAATGGTGATGTGTATACTGATATCGATTTTGCTGCGTTAAAACTGCTGCGGCCTAATCTTGCACATTTAGTGATGGTGGATAATCCTCCGCAGCATGCTGCAGGTGACTTTGCTTTGAGTAATGGAAAATTAAGCGTTAATGGCACTGAAAATCTCACATTCTCGGGTGTCGGGATCTATGAGCCCAGTCTGTTTGAAGGCATCGTGCGTGGTGAGGCTGCCAAGCTGGCACCCTTACTCAAAGCTTCGATGGCGCAGGGGCTTGTAAGCGGCAGTCGTCATGAAGGTGCGTGGCATGATATTGGTACCCCTGAACGTTTACAGGCACTTGATAGTCAACTGTTAAGCTGTTAAAAATCGAGCCCAGCAGAAATAACATTATGAATTTATCGGATATCACTGAATTTAAAAACCGCCGCTTAGCCTTGATGCAGACTATGCAGGCCGGCATTGCCATAATTCCGACGTCATCGGAGGCGATTCGCAGTCGTGATAGTCATTACCCATATCGCTTTGATAGCTACTTTTATTACCTCACCGGCTTCAAAGAGCCTGAGTCACTGCTGGTGCTGCTTGCAGGCGATGTATACAAAGGCCAGTCGCCGAAAAGTATTTTATTCTGCCGCGATAAAGACATGGAACGCGAGATCTGGGATGGCTTCCGTTTTGGTCCTGCTGCTGCAGTTGTTGAATTTGGCTTTGATGAGGCTTACTCGATTACCCAGCTCGATGAAATATTACCGAATATATTAGCAAATCAATCAAAATTATTTTACAGCCTCGGTGTCGATACGGTCTGGGATGCAAGGGTGACCGGCTGGCTGAATCAGGTGAAAGCACAGGTGCGTACAGGTGTAAGTGCTCCCGATGATATTGCTGATGTACGCAAATTGCTTGATGAGATGCGGCTGTTCAAGTCACCTGCCGAACAGGCACTGATGCGGCGTTCAGCCAGTATTGCTGCCGGTGCTCACAAGCGAGCCATGCAAACAGTGCGTGCCGGCAAAATGGAGTATGAGATTGAAGCTGAGTTCTTGCATGAGTTCTATCGCTCTGGCGCACAGGCTCCGGCTTATACCAGTATCGTTGCTGGCGGCGCTAATGCGTGTACTCTGCATTACAATGCTAATAATGCCAGGTTGAATGATGGTGACCTGCTGCTGATTGATGCCGGTTGTGAGCTTGATGGATATGCTTCAGACATTACACGCACTTTTCCGGTAAACGGAAAATTCAGCTCGGCACAAAAGGATGTGTATGAGTTAGTGCTGACGGCACAGGCTGCTGCTATCTCTAAGGTGAACACGAACAGCCATTGGAATACACCGCATGAGGCAGCTCTGGACGTGCTGGTGCAGGGTTTTATAGATTTCGGCTGGTGCAAAGGCAGTAAAGATGCTGTGCTGGAGAGCGGTGCCTATCGACAGTTTTATATGCATCGCACCGGGCACTGGCTGGGTCTGGATGTGCATGATGCGGGCGAGTATAAGGATAAAGCTGGTAATTGGCGTATGCTGGAGGCAGGCATGATGCTGACTGTGGAGCCTGGCTGTTATATTCGCCCTGCAGAAAACGTACCGGAACATTTCTGGAATATCGGTATTCGTATCGAGGATGATGTGCTGGTGACTTCGGGCGGGTGTGACGTGATTACGATTGATGCACCAAAATCGGTAACAGATATTGAAAATATGATGGCGCAATAATGCTGGAAAATAAAGATATTATTATTGTAGGCGGCGGCCCGGTGGGCATGGTGCTATCGTTGTTGCTGGCAAAACAGAATATCGGCAGCACTGTACTGGAGGTGCGGAAGCAGGGCGCTGCAAATCAGGATACGCGGGCGTTGGCGCTGTCTTTCGGCACCAGACGTATTCTCGAAAAGCTGGGTGTCTGGCAATCATTGGCGCCACATGCTACTGCAATTAACACCATACATGTTTCGCAGAAGGGCAGTATAGGTCGCAGCTTACTGCAGGCGCAGGATTACCAGCAGGAGGCTTTGGGATATGTGTTGTCTTACGGTGCGTTATGTATGGTTTTAAATGCACAGGTGTCGGATTTTCCGAAGATTCATTTAATCGATGAAGCGCAGGCTGAATCGATTTTACACAATGCAGCATATGCTGCGGTTCGCTACCAGCGGCATGGTGAATTGCATGAGATGCAAACTAATCTTGTAGTGCTGGCGGATGGTGGGCGTAGTCTGGAAAAAGTGGCCGGCCTGAAACGTGATACCAAAGAGTATGGTCATGATGCACTTATTACAAAAGTAAGTGCCGAACTGCCTCACAATAATATTGCTTATGAACGCTTTACCGCCAATGGGCCAATGGCATTATTGCCAAATGGTGAACGTGAATTTTCATTGGTCTGGACCGGTGAAAAATCACGTATTACACCTTTGCTGGAGTTAAGTGATGCTGAGTTTTTAGCGCAATTTCATGCTGAATTTGGTGACAGGGTCGGTCGTTTTTTAAGTGTAGAAAAACGTATGACTTTCCCGCTAAAGCTA
>JBFZCQ010000124.1:0-6196 GCA_041307905.1 Methylotenera sp. | reverse complement strand
ATGGCTTTGCTGAAGCCTGAAGGCAGGCTGGCTGTCATCAGCTTTCATTCGCTAGAAGACCGTATCGTGAAGCAATATATCCGCGATCAGGAAAATCGCGATGATTTGCCATCCAATTTTCCGGTGCGTGCTGCTGATTTGCCACAACCTAAATTAATCAGTGTTGGTAAGGCGGTTAAGCCAAGTGCAAAAGAAGTGAAAGTTAATCCGCGTTCACGCAGTGCAGTACTGCGCGTAGCAGAAAGGACATCAGTAGCATGACGCGCCTGAATCTTATTCTGTTTTTTGCGCTGATGTTTTCATCTCTGGGCTTAGTGAATGCGCAGCATAAAGCGCGCAAGCTTTACATAGAACTGGAGCAGCTTAATCAGGCAGAAAACCAATACAACCAGGAATACGGTCAATGGCAGTTGGAGCAGAGTACATGGGCAATGCATTCTCGCATTGAGCAGATAGCTGCGCAACAGTTGCAGATGCAGGTGCCTGATGCAAAAAGAATCCAGACTGTTAATCTTCTGAAGCCGTTAGATTTAAAGCAGTCTGAAGTGCAAAGCGGAGTAGCTGAATAATGGCTATACCATTAGCTCCGATCATCGTGAAATTGCCAGCATGGCGCCGCCGCTTGTTGCTGGTGCTTGTCCTTATAGGTTTTGTCGCTTTGCTGGGCCGCAGTTTGTATCTGCAGAGTTTTCATAAACGCTTTCTGCAAGAGAAAGGCGATGCGCGTTATAACCGTACCTTAGTACTGCCTTCCCAGCGCGGAAAAATTACCGATAGATACGGTGAGTTGCTCGCAATCAGTTCCCCGGTAGAGTCTGTGTGGGCAAACCCTTCTGATGTAAAAATTGACGAGAGCCAGACCAAAAAAATAGCTGGTTTACTGGGTCTGAAAATTGATGTTGTTAATAAAAAGCTTGCCAAAAGTGAGCGTGAGTTTGTCTATCTGAAACGTCGTGTATCGCCGGAATTGGCAGCTGAAGTCATGAAGCTAGGTGTTCCTGGTGTTTACTTGCAGCGTGAATACAAGCGTTATTACCCTGCAGGTGAAGTGACTGCTCACTTGGTCGGTTTTACAGGTATAGATGATCAGGGTCAGGAGGGCTTTGAGCTCACCATGAATAAAACACTTTCCGGGAAGAGCGGTAGCCGTAAAGTGATTAAGGACAGAGCCGGTCATATTATTGAGGATCTGGAAGCCGTTAAGGTGCCGCAAGATGGGCATGATGTAGTGCTTTCTATTGATCGCCGAATTCAATATCTGGCGCATCGCGAGTTGGCAAAGGCCGTAGATAAATTTAAAGCAAAAGCAGGTGCTGCGATTGTGCTGGATGCTAAAACCGGTGAAGTACTGGCGATGGCAAATGTGCCGACTTATAACCCGAACAACCCGGTGAATATTCAGGGTAAGTCACGCAATCGTGCCATTACCGATGTATTTGAGCCGGGTTCTACCATGAAAACGGTTACGGCTGCTGCTGCTTTGGAATCAGGTAAATATCAGCCTGATACAAAAATTCAGACCGCTCCCGGCTACATGACTATTGCGTCTGCCACGATTCATGATGCACATCCGCATGGTCTGCTGACCGTGGCTGAAGTGATTCAGAAATCCTCTAACGTGGGTGCGGCTAAAATGGCGCTGTCGCTTGATCGTCAGTACCTGTGGGGTGTGTTTAACCTGATTGGCTTCGGTACAAAAACCCGTATAGGCTTTCCCGGTGAGGCATCCGGCAGGTTGCGAGATTATAAAACCTGGCGTCCGATTGAGCAGGCAACCATGTCTTACGGGCATGGTATCAGCGTCACGCTGCTACAACTTGCACGATCTTATACCGTGTTTGCCAATGATGGTGAATTAAAGCCAGTGTCGCTGCTTAAGCTAAAAGAAGCACCTGTGGGTACACAGGTTTTTTCAGTTAATACAGCGCACTATGTGAAAGATATGCTGGAGATGGTTGTATTGCCAGGCGGTACAGCGCTTAAAGCACAGGTGGCTGGCTATAGAGTGGCTGGCAAGACAGGTACTACACATAAGCTTTCTCCTGCCGGAGGCTATGAAAAAGATAAGTATGTAGGTTCGTTTGTCGGTATGGCACCTGCGTCAAATCCACGCCTGATTATGGCAGTGATGATTGACGACCCAAGCAGCGGAGAATATTACGGCGGTACCGTGGCTGCACCGGTGTTCAGTGCAGTAATGGCAGATGCTTTGCGCATGCTGGCGGTTCCGCAGGATGCGCCTAACGATAATGTCGTGATTCAGAATGACGTTGTAGAAGTTCAGGAGAGTATATGACCGTGCTCTCATTATTTAATCTGAAATTCACTTCCATTACGGCAGATAGCCGTAAGGTGCAAGCTGGAGCTTTGTTCCTGGCTTATCCCGGCGTACATAGCGATGGTCGCAATTATATTGAACAGGCGATTCAGGCCGGGGCTACGGCAGTCGCTTGGGAAAGCCGCGACTTTGCGTGGAACCCTGCATTTCAGATAGCGAATGTCGGTGTAGAAGGTTTGAAAGATCAGGTTGGTGAGATTGCAGCAGAATACTATGGTCAGCCCTCACAAAAATTGAGCGTGATTGGTGTGACTGGCACTAACGGCAAAACTTCTGTCAGCCAATGGATTGCACAGGCATTAACTTTTATCGGTCAAAAAACCGCAGTGATTGGCACTATAGGTAATGGTTTTGTAGATGCCCAGAATGAGGCCAGCAATACCACGCCAGATGCGATTTTATTGCAAAATATCCTGGCTGATTTTGCAACGCAAGACGCAAGAGCCGTAGTGATGGAAGTTTCATCACATGGTCTTCATCAGGGCCGGGTGAATGGTGTGAAATTTGATGTGGCTGTCCTGACAAATTTAAGCCGTGACCATTTGGACTACCATGAAACCATGGAAGCGTATGCGGCAGCCAAAGAGCTTCTGTTTACATGGCCAGGTTTGGCTATTTCAGTGATCAATGCTGATGATGCATTCGGTCAGCGCGTCGCGGCAAAACTCAAGGCACAAAACAAATCACTGCTAACTTATGGTGTAAACCAGGGGCATGTACGTGCAATCGATCTGCAACTGCATCAGCATGGTTTAACGATGCAGGTCACTACGCCACAAGGTGATGCGATAGTGAATGCAGCAGTACTTGGCCGTTTTAATGCCTATAACGTATTAGCTGTTCTGGCTACATTACTGGCGCTAAAAGTGAGTTTGCAGGATGCAGTAACTGCTGTCGCAAAATTAAAACCGGTAGCAGGCCGCATGCAGCAATTTGGTGGGGAGGGCAAACCTCTGGTTATCGTGGATTACGCACATACACCGGATGCGCTGGAAAAAGTTCTGGCAACTTTGCGTGAGCAGGCGCAAGGCAAGCTGATCTGTGTATTCGGCTGCGGCGGCGACCGTGATGCCGGCAAGCGCCCGATGATGGGGTGTGTTGCTGCCAAGTTGGCTGATCGTGTGATCGTAACTTCTGATAATCCACGCAGTGAAGACCCTGCCAGAATCATTGCGCAGGTAGTAAGCGGTATAGATGGCGCATATCTGGCTGAGTCAGACCGTGCCACAGCTATTAAGCAAGCGGTGCAATCAGCACAGAGTAGCGACATAGTGCTGGTGGCAGGTAAGGGGCACGAAGATTATCAGGAAATTGGCGGCGTTAAAACGCCATTCAGTGATGCAGCCGTTGCGTTGGCTGCGCTGAATGCTTATCAGGATGCTGATGCATTGATGATGCAACTGTCAGAAGCGGCTACTGCACTTAACGCAAAACTAATTGGCGCTGATGTGGCGTTTGATAGCGTAGGCAGCGATAGTCGCAATATTAAAGCCGGACAATTATTTATAGCGATTAAAGGCGAAAACTTTGATGGCAATGCCTTTGCCGCCGAAGCAATTAATAAAGGTGCTGCTGCTGTGATGGTGTCGGATGCTGCAACTGTCGCACGCCCTGCGCTGGTGGTGCATGACACACGCTTGGCACTGGGTGGGCTGGCTAAATACTGGCGAAGTAAATTTAGTGCACCGGTAGTTGGCGTCACTGGCAGCAATGGTAAAACCACTACCAAGGAAATGCTTACGGCGATTCTGGCTGCAGCGACCGGCGATATTAACAAAGTGCATGCGACTTACGGCAACCTGAATAACGACATAGGCCTGCCGCTGACTTTACTCAAGATTAAACCGCAGCATGAATATGTGGTGGCTGAAATGGGTATGAATCATATGGGTGAGATTGATTACCTCACGCATATTGCTAAGCCCAATGTGGCCGTAATCAATAATGCCAACACCGCGCATATCGGCGAGCTGGGTTCACGTGAAAACATTGCGCGAGCAAAGGGTGAGATATTTGCCGGCTTGCAGGATGGCGGTATTGCAGTGATCAATGCCGATAACGATTTTGCAGATTACTGGCAAACACTGAATGTCGGCAGAAAAGTTGTGACCTTTGGTTTGCATGAGCAGGCAGATGTGACTGCCAGTTATCAGGAGCAAGCAGGTATTAGTCAAGTGAATCTGACTACACCCAACGGACAGGTCAGTTTTGAGCTCAAAGTGGAAGGTGTGCACAACATCAGCAACGCATTGGCTGCAAGTGCTGCAGCTTATGCACTCGGAATCAGTAATGCGCATATTGCAGCAGGCTTACAAAACTTTGGCGGCGTTTATAGCCGTTTGGAGCGCAAAGCTGCTGTGAATGGCGCAGTGTTGATTGATGATACTTATAACGCGAATCCGGACTCAATGAAGGCCGCGATTGATGTGCTTGCAAAACAGGCCGGTAAAAAAATTCTGGTGCTTGGCGATATGGGTGAGTTAGGTGCGGATGCAAAAGAAATGCACGCAGAGATTGGTGCTTATGCTAAAGCCAGCGGGTTGGCAAATTTATATTGTATTGGTGATTTGAGTAAAGAAATGGTCAGCGGGTTTGGCGCAGGTGCGCAGCACTTTGAATCACCGGAGGCGGTTGCAGCAGCATTGCTGCCTAAACTAGATAATAACAGCACAGTAATGGTAAAAGGCTCACGTTTCATGCGTATGGAACGTGTAGTCAGTTTGCTGGTAGCAAAAAAGTAATAGGGCATAAAGGGAGAAGATTATGTTACTTGAATTGGCACAATGGTTAGCACATGATATACGCGCATTTAATGTATTCAACTACATTACTTTGCGAGCTGTGCTGGCAACGCTTACGTCCCTTACGATTTCATTTGTTATGGGCCCGGCGCTGATTCGTAAATTGACTTACTACAAAGTTGGTCAGTCAGTACGCGATGATGGTCCGCAAACACATCTGATAAAAGCTGGCACGCCTACCATGGGTGGCGCGCTGATTCTGATTTCTATTGCAATTTCTACTTTGCTGTGGGCAGATTTGAGTAACAGGTTCGTTTGGGTCGTGTTGTTCACTACATTGGGTTTCGGCATTATCGGCTGGGTGGATGACTGGCGCAAAGTGGTGCACCGTAACCCAAAAGGTTTGTCTGCCAAAGAAAAGTATTTCTGGCAGTCTGTGGTTGGCGTAAGTGTGGCAATTTTTCTGCAGCAAACCGCGACCGTGCCGGCTGAAACAACCCTGCTGATCCCATTCTTTAAAAATCTTGTTATTCCAATGAGTGGTCTTGCATTCATTGTACTGACTTATCTGGTTGTGGTAGGTAGCAGTAATGCAGTGAATCTGACCGATGGTCTGGATGGTCTCGCGATTCTGCCTACGGTGATGGTAGCAGGTGCATTGGCAATATTTGCTTATGTCACCGGCCACTTCTACTTTGCCAAGTATCTGTCTATTCCTTACGTACCGGGTGCGGGTGAGCTTATGGTGTTCTGCGCGGCGATGGTTGGTGCGGGGTTAGGTTTTTTATGGTTTAACGCTTACCCTGCTGAAGTGTTTATGGGTGACGTTGGAGCGCTGGCATTAGGTGCGGCATTAGGTATTGTGGCTGTAATCGTACGTCAGGAAATCATTCTGTTCATTATGGGCGGCGTATTTGTGATTGAAACATTCTCAGTGGCGATACAGGTGCTCTATTTTAAATATACAAAAAACAAAACCGGTACCGGCAGGCGCATTTTCCTGATGGCGCCGTTGCATCATCACTATGAGCAAAAGGGTTGGAAAGAAACTCAGGTAGTCGTTCGCTTCTGGATTATCAGCATGATGCTGGTGCTGATTGGTTTAGCCAGTTTGAAA
>JBFZCQ010000123.1:0-2680 GCA_041307905.1 Methylotenera sp. | reverse complement strand
ACTACGGGCTCAGGATTTGATGATTTTGAGGACGATATACCGTTTTGATTGCTATCGCAGTATAATTAGCCAATTATTACAACAAAGCCCGCTATATACGGGCTTTGTTTTTTGCGTTTCTTTTATTTTGCGCATTCAACGAGTTACCTAAATGAGTCCTAGCCAAAAAATTATTACTGATGATGTCCGTATCATCGAAATCAAGGAGTTGACTCCGCCTTCAGTGCTGCTAGATAAACTTGAGCCTAGCAAAGCCACGACGGACCGTATTGTTAAAACGCGCGCCGAAATACATCGTATTCTGCACAGTGCGAACGACCGCCTGCTGGTTGTGATTGGCCCTTGCTCGATTCATGATTATGACGCGGGTATTGAATACGCAAAACGGCTGCGGACGCAGTATCACAAGCACAGTAATGAGTTGTTGATTGTCATGCGTGTTTACTTTGAAAAACCACGTACTACCGTGGGCTGGAAAGGGTTGATCAACGATCCGCACCTGGATGGCAGTTTTGATATTAATGAAGGTCTGGATTTGGCGCGACGCTTTCTGCTTGAGGTGAATGAGTTGGGTGTGCCTGCAGCGACTGAGTTTCTCGATACAATCACGCCGCAATACACGGCTGATTTGGTAAGTTGGGGTGCAATCGGGGCACGTACCACCGAATCGCAGATTCACCGTGAACTGGCATCTGGTTTATCCTGCCCGGTAGGTTTTAAAAATGGTACGGATGGCAATATTCGCATCGCTGTTGACGCAATCAAGGCGGCGGCAAGTCCGCACCACTTTTTATCAGTGACCAAAGATGGACGTTCAGCGATTATCTCTACCACCGGCAATGAAGATTGCCACGTAATTTTGCGCGGCGGTAAAACGCCTAACTACGATGCGGCCAATATTGAAGCAGTATCCAAGGAGTTGGCGCAGTCAGGCCTTAATGCCAAAGTAATGGTGGATTGCTCGCATGCTAACAGCCAGCGCCAGTCCAAATTACAAAAGCAGGTTGCGGCTAACGTTGCCAAGCAATTGAATACCGGTGATGACCGTATCATAGGGTTGATGATCGAATCGCATTTGAATGAAGGTCGTCAGGATCATGAGCCAGGCTGCGCCTTAGAGTACGGTAAATCGATTACCGATGGTTGCCTGGGTTGGGATGACACAGTAGAAATTTTAGATATGCTGGCGGAGAGCGTTAAAAAAAGACGTTTTCAGAATCAGCAGGATGACGATAACTAAGCCTGCTGAATGCTTTTGCGGTATTAAGGTATAATTTCGGGTTGTTTAACATATTTGTGTAAGGAGGATCAAATGCCTATTTACGATTATCAATGTACTAGCTGTGGGCACAAAGCTGAGGTGATGCGCAAGATCAGCGCGGCTTCGGTAGAGGCTTGCCCTGAATGCGGTAAAGACACTTTTGCCAAGCAGGTTTCTGCGCCTAGTTTTCAGTTGACCGGCAGTGGCTGGTATGCGACGGATTTTAAAGGCGGCAATAGCGTAAAAAAGCCTGAACCTGCTACAGAATCCAGCGTGGCACCTTCTGCTTGTGGTACCGGCTGTGCCTGTCATTAGCGAACCTATTTTCTTATGAAAAAATACCTGATAACAGGCTTGCTGGTTTTAGTCCCGCTGGTGATTACTATCTGGGTGCTTAAATCATTGATCGGCATTATGGATCAAAGCTTGTTGTTGCTACCTGAACAATGGCATCCGCATTCGCTGCTCGGTCTCGACATTCCGGGCTTTGGGGTGATTCTGACGTTTGCTATAGTGCTGATTACCGGGCTCATTGCTACCAACTTTTTCGGCATGCATATTATTGTACTGTGGGAAAAACTGCTGAATCGCCTGCCGGTGGTTAAGTCTATCTATTCCAGCGTTAAACAGGTTTCAGATACGCTTTTTTCCAACTCAGGCAATGCATTTCGTAAGGCGGTTCTGGTGCAGTTTCCGCGCGAAGGTGCCTGGACGATTGCTTTCTTGACCGGCACACCTGGTGGTGACGTTGCTAATCATTTGCATGGCGACTACGTTAGTGTGTTTGTACCAACGACACCTAACCCTACCGGCGGTTACTTTTTAATGATGCCTAAAGCTGATGTCGTTGAACTGGAAATGAGCGTGGATGAAGCCCTTAAATACATCATCTCTATGGGCGTCGTTGCGCCGGCAAATAAATTACCTAAACTTTTAACTCAATAAATAAATAGTAGATACACAATTATGATGCGTACATATTACTGCGGCCACTTAAACCGCGAACACATTGGTCAAACCGTAACACTTTGTGGCTGGGCGCATCGTCGTCGCGACCATGGCGGCGTTATTTTTATCGATTTGCGCGACCGTGAAGGTCTGGCACAAATCGTGATTGACCCGGATACCAAAGAAGCATTTGCGATTGCTGAAACCGTGCGTAGCGAGTTTGTGTTGAAAGTGGTATGTAAAGTCCGCGCCCGTCCAGAAGGTACCGTAAATCCTAACTTGCCTACCGGTGAAGTTGAAATGCTGGCAACCGAGATTGAAGTGCTGAACCCTTCACTCACGCCCCCATTCATGCTGGATGATGAAAACCTGACCGAAACCGTGCGTTTAGAGCACCGTTACATTGATTTGCGTCGCCCAGCGATGCAAAAAAACCTGATGCTGCGCTACCGCGTTGCTAAAACGTTGCGT
>JBFZCQ010000122.1:0-5301 GCA_041307905.1 Methylotenera sp. | reverse complement strand
GATGGAGTTTCGATAGACATAAAGTGATTTGTAAGTCAGTCCGATGTTGGTTTTTTTCTTCAGTGCATACAAATGATCTTTAAATATATTATGACATAAAAAAATTATATGCGGTATTTTTTCCCGTTATTTTTAAATTTAATTAATCTGGTCATTTCCAGATGCTTAACATTAAATCAAACATTTAATTATGAGGCGTAATTATGAAGCTTAAGTATTCTCAATATATCGGAAGAAATCGTACTTAGTGTTGATTAAGGTGGAAATATTGGCGCCTTTACTTTTGGCGTAGCTATCGAAGGTCGGCGTTATGTAGTGTTCGGTAAGGCCGATATTCGCTGGGCGAGGCGAGCGGCGATATGGGTAGCATGTTTAATCTGGAACTGGCGCATAACTTTACGCCACAGTTGAGGGTTGTGTTGTTTTATGATTATGTACACATCAGGATTACCCGGAATGATTTTTCAGTAGTGAGTAATGATAACACTCGTTAGCTCGCCGGTGCCAGCCTGGGAATGAATGCATCACTGTATGACTAGCAGTTGGATAGTTATCTGGCATGGTCTACGCAGGGCGGTAAGACCTTGTCCGAACCGACATCTTCTGGTCGTTAACCTCGGCTATGGGTGCAGGTATCCGAGGAGTTTTAATAAAATTGTACCGCCGTGAGCGGTTGTATGTTTTGCACTAGAAAACAAATCTCGCCCCTGCTAGGGGCGCTCCAACGGGTGTTTGGTGTAGGAGGTATGCTTGTCTGACCGAAGGTTTGTATATATCTAGTTGCGAGCAACGCTCATACGCACCTATCTTGCCAACTTGTTGGCTTTAGATGGATGGTGATGCCCTTTACTTTGTTTTCCAGTCTGCTGGCTTAACGGGTACGGGGCGAGGTTTTGAATGTAGCGCTCAAAAAAAATGACCCATGATAGGGTCATTTTTTTTGGATTCTTTGGTACTAAACCTTCTGAATGTTAGAAGCTTGTTTACCTTTTGGTCCGTCAGTTACGTCGAAAGTAACGCGATCGTTTTCTTTCAAGCTTTTGTAACCGCTATCAACGATAGCTGAAAAATGTGCGAATAAATCGTCACCGCCTGCGTCAGGAGTAATGAAACCAAAACCTTTAGAGTCATTAAACCATTTTACTAAACCTGTTGCCATATCTTATTCCATACTTTTTTAAAAGGGAGGCACCCTGAGAAAGTCCGGTTTTCTAAATTAGAAAAGGCCTTAAAATTTAAGGCCAAAATATAAAAAATCAAACGCCTAAATAACGTTTTACGTGCTAATGCGTAGCATGTCAAGAACTATTTTAATTATATTTGATGTGGTGCGCGTAATGTCTAATACGTATATTGGTTAATTCACTGATATTACTTGCTTAAATAGGCCATCAGGTCTATAGTCGCGCCTGCGTTTGGTGGTGCTGCGCGCTTGGTATTCAATTTCACTATTCCCACTGTTTTAGGGTTGCTACAAATTTTTAAGTTTGCTGCATCAATGCGGGTCTTAATATTATTTTGGAGCAACATATGGCTAAAGAAGAGCTAATTGAAATGAGCGGTGTGGTAATGGAAATATTACCTGACTCGCGTTATCGCGTTACACTGGATAACGGGCACTCGCTCGTTGCTTATACCGGTGGTAAGATGAAAAAGAACCATATCCGTATTCTCGCAGGCGATAAGGTTACATTAGAGTTGTCACCTTATGATGTAAATAATGGCCGCATTACTTTTCGGCATATTGAATCCAACGGTTCAACTTATACCCCAAGAAAACGTACTTATTAAGTTTGTTGCTCTGATTACAGAATTTTTTTGGAGTCGCTTATCAATGGTCATCCTAACCCGTTCGTTTAATTAAAAGCTTATTTGTAATTGTCAAAAATAGCTGATAAAGTCTGCTAATGTTGATAGTGCTCCACAAAAAGCTTTTATGGACGATTGTGATCTGGTTTGCAGTTTTGCAGGCAGTGTCGCCGTTTATCCATGCGCATTTAGAGGCTGATTCCCCGGCACAGGGTTATGGCCTGCATTTGCATGATGAAAGCTTATTGCAAATGTCGGGTAATGAACATGTGCTTAGCGCACATCCTGCGCACGCTGTGGGCGTAAATGCTGCAGTTATAGAAGACATTCCCCCTCTTCCTATACCTTTATTAACGCTATTGTTTGTTATCAGCCTCGCTGTAATTAGTATTAGCCGGGCAAGAATCTATTTTATTAAAAATCCTTTCCCACAGCCATATTTGCGTTCGATCTCCAGACCGCGCGCACCTCCTCTGTTTTAAAACAATCGTTTAATCAGCATTCGCAATGTGTGCGGATGTCTTTATGATTTAAGGAGGGTTTTATGACTATTTCCAGTCGCTTGTGTTTGCCAATAGCATGTTTTGCCTGTTTTGCAAACATTGCTTTTGCTGCGCCAATACAAGAACAAACCGAGCATTCACAGTCGGAAGTACAATCGAGTCATCATATTAATCATTTTGATGAGCTTAAGGTGAATTCTGGTTTGCAGTTATCTGAAGTGCTCGAGAAGGCTTATGCTCGCGCTCCGATGCAGGCCTCGTTGCAGTCACAGGATGTGATGCTCTCGGCAAAAAATCGTGTAGCAAATGCTATATTACCTTCAGCGCCTGCGGTCAGTGTTACTCATCAGAATGACACAATAGGCGGTGGACGTGGTGAACGTGAATGGCATGCAGAACTTGATCTGCCGGTCTGGCAGCGCAATCAGCGTGATAATCGATTAAAAGTGGCCGAGGCCATGCAGTCGTCTAATAGTACGATTAGAAAAAGCGTTAAACTTCAGGTGGCAGGACGGTTAAGAGAGGCGTTGTGGAATATTGCGGCTAATGACAATAACTTGTCTTTAGCAATCAATAAGCTGGAAGTGGCAAAAAAGCTGCAGTCTGACGTTGAAAAGCGTTATCAGGCCGGTGAGCTTGCCAGAACTGACGCTATGCTTGCAGCACAGGAAGTGTTGCGCGTGGAAAAAGAAAAGGTGCGCGCTGAGGCTGAGGTGATGCACGCACGGCACCGTTATTATCTCCTGACTGGTTTGCGCGAACTACCCGCCAGCTATGAAGAGAAGCAGTCAACTCTGGAGGATTATAGTCAGTCTCCAATCTGGCTCGAGGCACAGTCTAAAGTAGGGCTGGCAGAAACTGAGCGTGATCTGGCACAGGTTGAAAGCCGTGAAAATATGCGTGTATTGCTGAACATGCGCAGCATTAAAGGGGCTTTTGATGTTACGGACAACGAGAGTGTAGGTGTTCAGGTGCGTGTTCCTTTCGGGGGTGACGCGAGCGCTGCACCTATCAGGGCTGCTGCCGAGATGGTGGTCGGCAATGCTTTATCTCAGCGCGAGACGATGAAGTTCGAGCTCGAAGCCGCCATGCATGAGGCTGAGCATAATCTAAGCGTAAGCCGTGCCGAATTGAATATTGCAAGTAAACAAAATCAAATTGCCAAAGAGAGTTTGACCCTGGCGCAAAAGGCTTTTCAGCTCGGTGAAACTGATTTGGTCAGTTTAATGCGGGTGCAGGCGCAGACCTTTGAAGCCGAGCGCGCATTCACAACACGCCAGATACAAGTGCAGTGGGATATTGCCCGCTACAATCAGACCGTAGGAGTACTTCCATGAGTAAGATTCTTTCATTCGCCAGTCTTTTATTTGTAATTTATGGCGCTTTTTTGGTCGGTAATGCACAGGCCGCAGATGTTGTGATGACGCCTGCCCAACAGCAAAACTTAGGGGTCAGTGTAGCGCCTGTCGGCAAAAACAGCTTTTTTAATAGCCGAAATTTTCCAGCAGAGATTGTAGTGCCTGTGGGACAGGAGCGCGTGGTGAGTGCGCCGCAGTCCGGTTTAATTGATCAGTTGTATGTTGCAGCAGGGCAGGCAGTTAAAAAAGGCCAGCCGCTTGCGCATTTGAACAGCCCAGATTTATTGACACTGCAGCGTGATTATCTGCAGGCCGCTACTCAACATAGATTAGCGACCAAAAGCCTGGCGCGCGATACTGAGTTATTAAAAGACGGCATCATTCCGCAGCGCCGTTATCTCGAAACTGAAAGCATGCATGATGAAGCCGGCGCTTCTCTGGCACAGCGTAAACAAACTTTACGCCTTGCAGGCATGAGTGATGCAGCAATCAGCAAGTTGCGCCCGGAAACTGGCATGAGTAGCGGCATTACCTTAACTTCGCCTATTGATGGCCAAGTACTGGAGCAGATGGTGACAACCGGTCAGCGCGTAGACATGGCGATGCCTTTATACCGTATAGGTAACCTGAATCGGCTGTGGCTTGAGATTCATGCGCCGCTTGAGGGCTTGCCTTTTGTGAAAGTTGGCATGCCAGTCAATGTGCCTAAATTACAAGCCAGCGGCAAACTGATTGCGGTAATCCGCAATGTTAATAAAGCTGATCAGACCTTGCATTTACGTGCTGAAATTACCAGTGGCACTGAGAAATTATCTCCCGGGCAGTTTGTTGAGGCGGTCATTGGTTTGGGCGGAGAAGCGCAATATTTCAGTATTCCGAAATCTGCGCTTTCAAGGCAGGGTGCTGAGACCATGGTGTTTGTACAGATCAAAAATGGCTTTAGCCCGGTTAAGGTTAAAGTGATATCGGAGCAGGGCGGCGATGCTGTGGTAGATGCAAAACTTAAAGGTGACGAAAAAATCGCTATTACAGGTATTTCTGCCATTAAAGGCGCATGGCTTGGATTAGGTGGTGAGTGATGGCTGCTTGCATAAAATCTGAAGGACCAGAATTTGAAATAGCAAGATCTACAAGATCTAAAAGACTAGGAGGCAGCCAATGCTAGCAAAGCTGATCCAGTTTGCACTCACGCAGCGTTTACTCATTCTTATTCTGACCATAGGCATGGCAGCCGCAGGAACAATTGCTTATCAGTCACTGCCGATTGATGCCTTTCCTGATGTGTCGTCGACACAGGTGAAAATCATTGTCAAAGCTCCGGGCATGACCCCGGAAGAAGTCGAGGCGCGCATTACAGCACCGATTGAAGTGGAAATGCTGGGGATCCCCAAGCAGTCCGGCTTGAGGTCTGTGGCCAAGTATGCACTCACTGATATTACGGTTGATTTTATGGATGGTACTGACATTTACTGGGCGCGTCAGCAGGTAGCAGAGCGCCTGAATGCAGTATGGGCAAATCTGCCGCCTGATGTATCAGGTGGCATGGCGCCCATGACGACGCCGCTGGGTGAAATGTTCATGTTTACCATAGAAAGTGATACCTTAAGTCTGCAGGAGCGGCGCAGCCTGCT
>JBFZCQ010000121.1:0-3470 GCA_041307905.1 Methylotenera sp. | reverse complement strand
TGATCAGAATCCTGTGGTTCATACAACTGGCCTTGGCTCGCATAAATACCAAGCTGACGGAACATACCTTCCATACCGAAAGTACGTGCCTCGTCCGGCACGATAGGCACCACGAATTTACCCAGTTCTTTATCACGCACTAGCGTAGACAAAATACGCACGAACGCCATAGTGGTAGAGATTTCACGCTCACCAGTAGCACCAAGCATATTTTCAAAAGCGGATAACTGCGGCACTGCCAGTTCGTTACCTTTACGGCGACGCTGTGGTACAAAACCACCCATAGCAACACGGCGCTCAGCCATGTATTTCATTTCAGGTGAATCTTCAGCAGGCTTGTAGAAGCTCAGGCTCTCAACTTGTTCATCAGTTAATGGCAAATCGAAGCGGTCACGGAATTTCTTGAGTGACTCGATATCCATGCTCTTTTGCTGATGGGTTGTATTCTGACCTTCACCAGCCTCGCCCATGCCGTAACCCTTGACAGTTTTAGCCAAAATCACAGTTGGCTGACCTTTATGGTTAACCGCTGCATTGTAAGCCGCAAATACTTTATGCGGATCATGTCCGCCACGATTCAAGCGCCAGATATCCTGATCACTCATAGCAGCGACCATTGCTTTTAATTCCGGGTACTTGCCAAAGAAGTGCTCGCGCGTATAAGCACCGCCTTTTTGCTTGAAGTTCTGATATTCACCGTCAACGCACTCTTCCATGCGTTTTTTGAGCAAGCCATCTTTATCCATCGCCAACAGTGGGTCCCAATAAGAACCCCAGATTACTTTCAGCACATTCCAGCCGGAACCTCTGAAATCTGATTCCAGTTCCTGAATAATCTTACCGTTACCGCGTACAGGTCCATCAAGACGCTGCAAGTTACAGTTGATCACAAAAATGAGGTTATCCAGCTTTTCACGGACCGCCAGTGATATAGCTCCTAATGACTCAGGCTCATCCATCTCGCCGTCACCACAGAATACCCATACTTTACGGTCACTGGTATCAGCAATACCGCGGTCATGCAGGTATTTCAGAAAACGTGCCTGATAAATACCAGCCAATGGCCCTAAGCCCATTGAAACAGTTGGAAACTGCCAGAAATCCGGCATCAACCAAGGGTGAGGATAGCTTGGCAAACCATTTCCGCCGGTTTCCTGACGGAAATTATCCATTTGCTCTTCAGTAATGCGCCCCTCCAGAAAGGCACGTGCGTAAACGCCAGGTGAAGAATGCCCTTGGAAATAAACGCAATCGCCACCAAAGTTTTCATTGGGCGCACGGAAAAAATAATTAAAACCAGTGTCATAAAGCGTAGCAGCAGACTGGAAGCTGGCAATATGCCCGCCAACACCTGGGGATTTCTCGTTAGCTCGTAGCACCGTCATAATGGCATTCCAGCGCACCAAAGCGCGGATGCGACGTTCCATTTCAGGATCGCCCGGCAATTTAGCCTGCAAATGCGTAGGAATAGTATTTAAATAAGCAGTGGTAGCGTTATAAGGCAGATTAGCACCAGTACGGCGTGCCTTATCGATCATTGACTCAATCAAAAAGTGCGCACGTTCTGGGCCTTCGTTTTCAATAACGGCCATCAGCGCATCAAGCCACTCTTGTGTTTCTTGATTATCAATATCTGGGCTGTTCAAATTTGTGTTCAATGACATTCAGTTAGGACTCCATGTTGCAGTATTTGTGGAACATATTTAGTCATCATGACTCTACCTGGTAGGTATAATTGTTGATAAACTAAAAATGACAAAATCAAATACAGCGTGTCTGAATACAACGCGTCAGATTAAGCGCGATGCAAATAAAGTTTTTTATAAAACCGTAGTGTGTCTTTTTTAGGGGTTTTGGTCAAGTTTACCAGTATTTTCAAAGCAACCAGCCTACGTTAGTTGGCATCTGAAATTGAAAAATTAATTTATATACCAGGATATAAAATGTCGATAAAGTTAACACAAAATGCAGCTAACGCCGATGAAAAAACACTGAATACTTATAAACATGCACTTTTTATACTCCCTGAGAATGAAGAAAAAAACATACCTTTTACCCAGGAACTTTTAACGAAGCTGAATCGAATTAAAAAAGAGTATAAAGATCTCAGCAAATCACCCGTAACTGTTGATTTAGCTAATGGAGGCCTCGCATGTTTTGTTATTTTAAGTGAGAGCCTTTCTACATTTCAGCGTCATACACTGTTACGAAAAGCCACCAAACCAATACTGGAAGAACAGCCAGAAAAAATCGCACTATGTATTTACGGCAACAGTGATACGCGCGGGACGAATGCCTGTGCGGCATATTATGTGCTTACGGTAAACACAGCAGACTTACCAAGCCGCAAAAAAGACAATCAAAAAAGTAATTTAAAAGATATAGATCTATACGGACATCTTGCAGATCATGACTATGGTTTTGTTAACGCTCGCGTAGCAGGTAACACCCTATGCAGGCAACTCACTATAACGCCACCTAATGATTTAACGCCTTCTATCTACAGACAAAAAATAGGCACATTAGCTAAAGAAAATGGCTGGCAGCATGAAGAGTTCGACATGCAAAAATTAAGAGAAATGGGTGCAGGTGCTTTTGTTGCAGTCGGGCAAGGTTCTGATCCGCAAGATGCCGCAATTGTCCATCTCACCTATGAACCAAAGCAAGCTACAAAACATATTGCAATCGTCGGCAAAGGAATCTGCTTTGATACTGGAGGTCATAATTTAAAACCAGCAAAATATATGCTTGGCATGCATGAGGATATGAACGGCTCTGCCGTAGCCTTAGGTATATTGCTTGCAGCTACCAAAATGGAATTACCGGTTAAAATTGACTGCTGGGTAGCAATTGCACAGAACCACATTAGCCCAACTGCATATAAGCAGAATGATATCGTTACCGCCCTAAATGGCATGTCTATTGAAATTGTCCATACGGACGCAGAAGGCCGTATGGTATTAGCCGATACGCTAACGCTGGCATCACGCCAAAAACCTGACTACATCATAGATTTTGCTACATTAACCGGCAGCATGATTACGGCACTAGGGGATCGCATCAGCGGCATCATTTCAAACCGGCCAGAACTTGCCTGCAAGGCAATTGGCGCTGGTAATAAATCTGGAGAGAGAATTGTTGCATTTCCATATGAAGAAGATTTTGACAGCGACTTGGATAGTGATATTGCTGATATCAAACAATGCACTTTAGAAGGTGGAGGCGATCACATACATGCTGCCAGATTTTTAGGTAAATTCATTGAGAATGATATTGCATGGTTGCATACAGACCTGTCCTCAGCCAACCGTAAGGGCGGATTAGGCGCTATTGAAACCGATACAAATGGGTTTGGTGTAGGATTTGGTATTGAAATGCTCAATACACTGATGAATGAATAGCTTGCACTCACTAAACAATTTTAAAATCAGATGCAATAAGGAACTTTAATTGTTAACTTATTATATAGA
>JBFZCQ010000120.1:0-3227 GCA_041307905.1 Methylotenera sp. | reverse complement strand
TTGAATCACGCCACCTGATGAGTTGCCATAAAGTGCTGAGAAAGGTCCGCGCATCACTTCGATTGATTTGATTGCAGATAAATCAACAACACCTGGCTGACCTTGGCCATCTGGCATTGTAAGTGGAATGCCGTCGACATACACACGTACACCCCTTACGCCAAAACTTGAGCGAGAACCAAAGCCACGGCTGGAGATTTGCGGGTCCTGTGATTGGTTAGTCCGGGTCTGTGCGGTAATACCAGGTACTCGAATGAGGCTTTCAGAAAGTGTCATCTGTAGTTGGCCATCTTGAATGTCTTTTTTCTCTACAACATCAATCGCAACTGGCAGGTCAAAGCTGTTTTGCTCAATGCGAGTGGCCGTAACTACTACCGGTGAGGTGACGATTTTCTCTGGAGTTGCTTCATCTGCAAGCGCTTGAAAATTAGTGCTAAGAGCACTTAAAACGGCGAGCGATATTATTTTTCTTTTGGATGGGCTGGGGTGTAACATAAAGATAACCTTAGATAATAAATGTGTTGATAGATATATAAATTTTATTTTAAGTGATTGTTAAGAATTGACCATCAATATTTCCATGATTTTAGTATGGGGATATTCTGAGAGGCAATTTAAGAACTGTTGGGTGGTGATCTATATCTTCGCGGTGATTTGCAGCTAAAGCAATTAATGCGTTCTGTAATAACTTAACTTAGAGTGTGCCTGCGATATGTTGTAGCAGCATCTCAGCGACTAATTGCTTAGGTAGTCTGGGAAAGGTGTGAGTACCCTTCTCATCAAGTAAGGTCACGCTATTTTCATCCTGCCCCATGCTATCGCTCATTAAGTTGGCAACAATTAATGGCAGTCTTTTTGATTTGCGTTTAGCTTCTGCGTATTCCAGCAGATGTTCTGATTCTGCTGCAAAGCCTACGCAGAATGGTGGATTAGGCAGGCTAGCGACCTCAGCTAGAATATCTTTATTCTGCTTCAGTTCTATAGTGAGTGATGACTTACTTTTTTTGATTTTTTGTGCGCTGGTTTCTACTGGGGAGTAGTCGGCTACAGCAGCTACGCTAATAAAAATGTCTTGTGCGGCGATGTTTTGCATCACACTTAGGTACATTGAATCTGCATTGGTAGCTGAAACAAATTTCACGCCTAGTGGTGGTTTTAATGCACTGGCTCCACTGACCAAGGTAACATCCGCTCCCATTTCAAAAGCTGCCTGTGCGATGGCGTAACCCATTTTCCCTGAGCTTAAATTAGTGATGGCGCGAACAGGGTCTATCATCTCCAGCGTGGCGCCTGCGGTGACCAGTATTTTCTTGCCTTTGAGTATTTTTGGTTGAAACTGTGCCTGAATAAGGTTAAATAGATCTTCAGGCTCCAGCATACGGCCTAAACCGATCTCGCCGCAGGCTTGTTCCCCGCTGCCGGGCCCAAGTATGTTAATACCATCTGTATTTAACTGAGCGATGTTGCGTTGAGTCGCTGGATTTTCCCACATTTGTTTGTTCATTGCCGGGGCAACCAGCAACGGGCAATCACGCGCTAGGCACAAAGTAGAAAGCAAATCATCGGCGCGGCCGTGTGCCAGTTTTGCAATAAAGTCGGCACTAGCTGGCGCGATTACAATCGCATCTGCAGCACGGCTTAACTCAATGTGCGGCATGCCATTGGCAATAGATGCATCCCACATATCCTTAAATACAGGTTTACCGGATAGCGCCTGCATCGTGACAGGAGTGATAAATTGGCAGGCAGCTTCAGTCATCACAACTTGCACATCTACGTTTGCTTTTACAAGCAGGCGCACAAGTTCTGCTGCTTTATAAGCTGCTATGCCTCCGGTAATGCCCAACACAATGGATTTGTTTTTTTGCATATTCGTAGCAAATTATGTAATGCTTGCATTTTAACCCAGATTTAATGCTGAGAAACACTTCCAAAGGATTGATGATATTTAGTCATGTAAATTTGGAACCATCTTTTATTTTGTAATGTACTGAAACTGTTAATGGCAGTTTTAACGCAAGTGTGTACTTGCGTAATTTAAGCATATTTAAAAAGAATAGTCCGAAAGGGTGAAAATGGCGATTACCGACTGGCCAGCCAGTGAACGACCACGTGAGAAGTTAATTTAACAGGGCGCAGCAGCATTGTCTGATGACGAGTTGCTGGCAATCTTTCTGCGTGTAGGCGTGTTTGCGAAGAGCGCGGTAGAACAGGTTCTGGATTTACTAAATCAGTTTGGTAGTCTTAATGGGATTTTTTGTCACTACGGAACATGAACTGAGCCAGGTATAGGGGATCGGCAGCAGTAAATATGTACAGCTGCAGGCAATTTTTGAAATGAGTCGGCCATTGAATGAGCAGTTGCAGCAGCGGGATGTTTTTCAATAACCCCAGTAGGTTCTCGATTATCTGGTGCTGAAACTGGTTGGTCTTACGCGCGAAGTATTTATGGTGATGTTTTTAGACACAGAGAACAGGTTGAATGCCACTGAGGAAATGTTTAGTGGTACGCTTACAAAAACGAGTGTTTATCCACATGAGGTGTTGAAGCACGCTATGCATCATAATGCTGCCGGTGTTATTTTTGCGCATAATCATCCATCCGGAGTTGCAAAACAAAGTTCTGCAGATAAGGTGTTAACCGGGTAATTGGAACAGGCATTGGCTTTAGTCGATGTGCGTGTGCTGGATCATTTTATTGTTGCAGGCAATTAGACCTTGTTTTTTGCCAAACGTGGCTTGTTGTGAGTTGAATGAGTGAATAGGAAGCATGCATGATCATTGATAGTGCACATTGGATAAATCTGGCAGTTGCTTTAGGCATTGGGTTATTGATTGGTTCTGAACGGGAGCGTAAAAAGGCGGCTGCCGGTGAACGCAGAAATGATGTTGCTGGCAGCAGTACGGTAGCCGGGGTGAGGACGTTCACGATTGCATCAATGCTGGGAGCCGTAAGCACGGCAATCGACCCTTGGCTACTTATGGTATCTATTGTTTGTGTAACTATTTTTGTAACGGCTGCTACTTTTGTCAGTAAGGATGATAACCCTAGCTTAACTACAGAAGTCAGTTTGATATTGACAGTGATTTTAGGTGGTCTGGCAATGAGTGAGGCCGGTTTGGCTGCCAGTCTGGCAGTGGCAGTGGCGATATTGCTTGCAGCCAAAGAGCCGATACACTGGTTTGTGCGCGGTGCAATTAGTAAAGATGAAATGAATGATTTTTTC
>JBFZCQ010000119.1:0-5537 GCA_041307905.1 Methylotenera sp. | reverse complement strand
GTTAAGTGCTGAATTGATTGAATTGCGTCGTGCGCAATTCTCACTTCGCATGCAATTGGCTACTCAACAGTTAAATAAAGTAGATCAGCTAGGTAAAGTACGCAAAGATGTAGCGCGTGTTAAGACTGTATTGGCTGAGAAAGCAAAGCAGGCATAATATGACCGAAACAACAAAAGTAGTGCGTAGTCTTACTGGTCGTGTAGTTAGCGACAAGATGGACAAAACTGTTACTGTTTTAGTTGAGCGTAAAGTGAAGCATCCTTTGATTGGTAAAGTTGTTCGCCAATCTAAGAAGTTTCATGCGCACGATGAAACAAATAGCTGTAAAGAAGGTGATTTGGTGACTATCGTTGAAAGTCGTCCATTATCAAAAACAAAAACTTGGGTAGTTAAACAAGCCTAAGTTGCATATTGCGCAATTACCGTTAAAAGTAATTGCGCAATTGTTGTTAGCTGTATATAATGTTTTGTTTTTCGGCGAGCGACTTTTATTAAGTCATAAAGCTCTCGCCCCAATACTGACCGTGGTCTGTCGGCCTAGATAGTTTTTAACTATAAATGGCCGGTGTTGGTTTTTACGGATTAAGTTGGAGATTATTCTCATGATTCAAATGCAATCAAGGCTTGAAGTTGCCGACAATACTGGTGCGCGCTCTGTGCAGTGCATTAAAGTATTGGGTGGCTCAAAGCGTCGTTACGCTGGTATAGGCGATATCATTAAAGTAAGCATTAAAGATGCTGCTCCACGTGGTCGCGTTAAAAAAGGCGAAGTTTATAGCGCTGTTGTTGTTCGTACTGCTAAGGGTGTTCGTCGTCCAGACGGTTCTTTAGTTAAGTTCGACGGCAATGCAGCTGTTCTGTTGAATAACAAATTAGAACCGATTGGCACCCGTATTTTTGGGCCAGTGACTCGTGAATTACGTTCAGAGAAATTCATGAAAATCGTTTCATTAGCACCAGAAGTATTGTAGGAGCTCACATGAGTAAAATTCGCAAGGGTGATCAGGTCATCCTAAATACAGGTAAGGACAAAGGTAAGCAAGGTACGGTATTGAGTATTCTTGATTCCGGTAAGGTTGTTGTTGAAGGTCTTAACTTGGTTAAGAAGCATGCTAAACCTAACCCGATGAAAGGTATCGCTGGCGGCATTATCGCTAAAGAGATGCCTATCGATATTTCAAACGTTGCTTTATTTAACAGTGCGACCCAAAAAGGTGATCGCGTAGGCTTCAAAACTTTAGATGACGGACGCAAAGTGCGCGTATTCAAATCTAATGGTGAAGCAGTGGACGCATAGGAAGAATTATGGCGCGCTTAAAAGATTATTATAAAGACTCAGTTGTAAAAGCTATGACTGAGCAATTTGGTTACACTTCAATCATGCAGGTTCCTCGTATTGAAAAAATCACACTGAACATGGGTGTTGGTGAGGCTGTAGCTGATAAAAAAGTTATGGAGCATGCTGTTGGCGATATGGAAAAAATTGCTGGTCAAAAAGCAATTGTTACTAAAGCTAAAAAATCAGTAGCTGCATTTAAGATTCGTGATGACTATCCTGTTGGATGTAAAGTAACTTTACGTCGTGAACGTATGTACGAATTCCTGGACCGCTTGGTTACAGTAGCGATTCCTCGTATTCGTGACTTCCGTGGTATTTCTGCTAAATCATTTGATGGTCGTGGAAACTACAACATGGGTGTTAAAGAGCAGATTATTTTCCCTGAAATTGAATACGACAAGATCGATGCAATCCGCGGGATGAATATCACTATTACTACTACTGCGAAAACAGATGAAGAAGCAAAAGCTCTGCTTGCTGCATTCAGTTTTCCTTTCAGAGGTTAAGACATGGCTAAAACCTGTATGACAGAGCGCGAAATCAAACGTCGCGCAACTGTAAGTAAATTTGCTGCAAAACGTGCAGCACTAGAAGCTGCAATGAATGACGTTAATGCTACTGCTGAAAGTCGTTTAGAAGCGCGTATGAAATTCCAAGCGCTTCCACGTAACTCAAGCCCGGTACGTCTTCGTAATCGTTGTGCTTTGACTGGTCGCCCACGTGGTGTGTTTAGTAAATTCGGTATTGGGCGTAGTAAACTGCGCGATTTGATGATGAGTGGCCAAGTGCCAGGCGTCACCAAGGCCAGCTGGTAATAGGAGAATAGATCTATGAGTATGAGTGATCCAATTGCCGACATGTTGACGCGTATTCGTAATGCGCAGATGGTCAATAAAGCGGTTGTAACTATGCCTTCTTCAAATGTTAAGTCTGCTATCGCTAGCGTACTTAAGGATGAAGGTTATATTGAAGATTTTGCTGTTTCAAAAGATGGCAGCAAAGCTACATTAAACATTAGCTTGAAATATTATGCAGGTCGCCCAGTTATTGAGCGTATCCAGCGTGTAAGCAAGCCAGGTTTACGTGTTTATAAAGGAAGCCAAGAGATTCCTAAAGTGATGAATGGCCTGGGTGTGACTATTATGTCTACATCTAAGGGTGTAATGACAGATCGTAAAGCTCAAGCTGCCGGTATCGGTGGTGAAGTGCTGTGCGTAGTGGCTTAAGGAGAAGCAAATGTCACGTGTTGCTAAAAATCCAGTAGCTATCCCTGCTAAAGTAGAAGTTTTGTTGAGTGCTGATGCAATCAACGTAAGCGGTCCTTTAGGTAAGTTAACTCAGGCTTTGACTTCGGCTGTTGTTCTGAAAAAAGACGGCGAATCAATTACCTTTGCTGCAGCTAATGATGCTAAACATTCACAAGCTATGTCAGGTACTGTACGTGCCCTAGTTGCTAATATGGTTAAAGGCGTATCAGAAGGCTTTACACGAAAATTGACACTCATCGGTGTTGGTTACAAAGCTGCTGCTCAAGGTGCCGTATTGAACTTAGAGTTAGGTTATTCACATCCGATCAATCACAAAATGCCAGCTGGCGTTACTGTTGCCACACCTACACCGACTGA
This sequence comes from Methylotenera sp., assembly GCA_041307905.1. GTDB lineage: Bacteria > Pseudomonadota > Gammaproteobacteria > Burkholderiales > Methylophilaceae > Methylotenera. The sequence continues at coordinate 2,572 of JBFZCQ010000119.1, read as the reverse complement.
AATCGTGTTAACTGGTGTTGATAAGCAAGTGATTGGTCAGGTTGCAGCGCAGATTCGTGCTTACCGAGCTCCAGAGCCATACAAAGGCAAAGGTGTTCGTTATTCCGATGAAGTTGTTGTAATTAAAGAAACCAAAAAGAAATAAGGCTTAAAAAATGAACAACGTAAATAATCGCTTGCGTCGTGCACGTAAAACCCGTGCCAAAATTGCAGAGCTAAAAGTTACCCGTTTAAGTGTGCACCGTACTAATACACACATTTATGCGCAAATTATTGCTGAAACTGGCGATAAAGTAATTGCTAGCGCTTCTACGGTCGAGGCCGACGTTCGTAAAAACATTAAAAACGGCGGCAATATTGAAGCTGCCGCGGCAATTGGTAAGTTAATTGCTGAGAAGGCGAAAAAAGCCGGTATAACAACCGTAGCTTTTGATCGTTCTGGGTACAAATATCATGGTCGTATTAAAGCGTTGGCAGATGCCGCACGTGAAAACGGCTTGTCCTTCTAATTGGTCTGATTGCTTAAGAGGTTAATGATGGCAAAAGAAATTGAACAGCAACAGCAGCAGACTGATGGTTTGCGCGAAAAAATGATTGCAGTTAATCGTGTTAGTAAAACGGTTAAAGGTGGTCGCATTATGAGTTTTGCTGCACTTACAGTCGTGGGTGACGGTGATGGTGCGGTAGGTATGGGTAAAGGTAAGGCACGTGAAGTTCCAGTTGCGGTACAAAAAGCAATGGATGAAGCGCGTCGCGGTATGTTAAAGATTAATTTAACAAACGGTACTTTGCATCATGCAGTTACAGGCGTTCACGGTGCTGCAAAAGTATTCATTCAGCCAGCTTCTGAAGGTACCGGCATTATTGCTGGTGGCGCTATGCGTGCGATCTTCGAAGTGATGGGTGTTACTAACGTTGTGGCTAAATGTATCGGTTCAACAAACCCATACAATTTAGTTCGCGCTACATTAAACGGCTTGGAGTCTATGAATACGCCTGCGGAAATCGCGGCTAAACGTGGCAAATCAGTCGAAGAAATTAGAGGCTAATTATGGCTAAAGCAAAAAAAGATGCATCAACAATCAAAGTAACGCTGGTTAAAAGTGTTATTGGTCGTATTGAAGCGCATAAAGCTACGGTTAGAGGCTTGGGTCTGCGTCGTATGCACCATACAGTTGAGTTACAAGATACACCGGCAATTCGCGGCATGATTAATGCCGTTAGCTATCTCGTAAAGGTAGAAGCATAATGCAATTAAATACTATTAAGCCTGCAGAAGGCGCAAAAAAAGAACGTCGTCGCGTTGGTCGCGGTATTGGTTCTGGTTTAGGTAAAACAGCTGGTCGAGGCCATAAAGGTCAGAAATCACGTACTGGTGGTTTCCATAAAGTTGGTTTTGAAGGCGGTCAAATGCCAATTCAACGCCGCTTGCCTAAGCGTGGCTTTAAATCAATGACTAAAGCTGATACAGCCCACGTCCGTACTAGCGAGTTGGCATTAATTCCTAATGAAGTGATTGATTTGTTGGCTTTGAAAGCAGCAAATATCGTTTCAGGTACAGTTAAGAACGCTAAGATCTACTTGTCTGGTGACGTTGCTGGCAAATACAACATCCAAGGTCTGCTTTTGACTAAAGGTGCTCGTGCTGCTATTGAAGCTGCCGGCGGTAAAGTCCTAGAAGCTGCATAAGAGATATTATTTTGGCACAAGAAGGCTTATTAAAAACAGCGGCAAAAATGGGCGAGCTTAAAAGTCGCCTGTTTTTTGTTTTGGGTGCTTTAGTAGTTTATCGCTTGGGTGCTCATATACCTGTTCCAGGCATTGACCCTGAAGTTTTGGCTAAGTTGTTTGAGTCGCAAAGCGGCGGTATTCTGGGAATGTTTAATATGTTCTCAGGTGGTGCTTTATCGCGCTTTACCGTATTTGCGCTAGGTATTATGCCGTACATTTCTGCATCTATTATTATGCAGTTACTAGCGGCAGTATCACCTAAACTTGAGCAGCTGAAAAAAGAAGGTGAAGCTGGGCGTCGTGCTATTACTAAATATACACGTTACGGTACTGTGGTGCTGGCAACATTCCAGGCATTAGGTATTGCAATCATGCTCGAAGGTCAGGCAGGTCTGGTATTGGATCCGGGTATGGCATTCAGGTTAACTGCAGTTATTACTCTGGTTTGTGGCACTATGTTCTTGATGTGGTTGGGTGAGCAGATTACTGAACGCGGTATTGGTAATGGTATATCGATCATTATTTTCGCTGGTATTGTTGCTGGTTTGCCAAGTGCAATCGGATCTACTGCTGAAATGGTGAATACAGGTGCATTTAGTATCCCGTTGGCGTTCTTTTTGCTAGTAGCAACAATTCTGGTGACTGCATTGGTGGTTTTTGTCGAACGTGGTCAACGTAAAATTACGGTTAATTACGCTAAAAGACAGGTTGGAAACAAGGTGTATGGTGGGCAAACCACTCACTTACCTATGAAGTTGAATATGGCTGGTGTTATTCCTCCTATTTTTGCTTCTAGTATCATCTTGTTCCCGGCAACTTTGGCTGGTTGGTTTGGTGGTAG
>JBFZCQ010000118.1:0-5769 GCA_041307905.1 Methylotenera sp. | reverse complement strand
TCAGCTTCTCAGCTATTTCAATACGTTTCTTAAGGAAATACTCACGCAGATCAACACCTAGGAAAGGCAGAAACATCTGGTTTCCAGGGACGATGAATGCCACTCTGTGGTTAATAAGCCTTTCACGGTTGTATGCGGTGACAGCATCACATACATAGATACATGGCATACCTAGCTGCTGCCGGACAATATCTATATGCTTGCTAATCGCTGCTGGAGAGTTTTCAGCATCCTTATCAATCAAGATAGTGCATCGCTGCCCCAACAATATTATCTGATAAAATTGATAGGCACCTTGAAGAAAAAATGGGAATTGTTTGACGTCAGGCAATGGCGTTACATGCACCTCTATACAAAGTGCTGTAGCAATATACTTTTCTAAAAGTTCTATACGATTCATTTCACCAACACAATATAACAATTAAAATGAACTATAACTTAATAAATGTTACGATGCAAATTTTATGTTATTAAATTTCGCATGATAACTAATCCTCATCTAGGGTTAACGCACCAAACGATCTTTAAAAGCACTGAAATTTAGTGCTTTTAAAGATCGTTACAGCTTATGTCTTGCGTAAACATTTGAAATATAGATATATTTCAGAAAAAAATTTAGTTAGGAAATTAAGCCAGAAATCATTAGGATATTAAATCCTAACTCTGCTAGATACTTAGATTAATTGAGTATTTTTTGACATAAAATCAACGTAAGTAATTGATTTTAAAGGGAATTAATGGCGGAAGAGGTGAGATTCGAACTCACGGTGGGCGTGAACCCAAGACAGTTTTCAAGACTGTAGCATTAAACCGCTCTGCCACTCTTCCAGTCTGTTTCGCTGCTTGCATAACGAAGGCAGCATTATAACAACAATTTAATCGTCTTGGAAATCCTGATTTGGAAAAAAAACATCAGAAAAGCCAAAATCTTTTAAATCGCCAATACGCATCGGGTACAAAATGCCATCAAGGTGGTCACATTCATGCTGCACAACCCGCGCATGGAAGCCACTTACCAGTCTGTCTATTTTATTACCGTACTGATCAAAGCCTGCATAATGCAAACGATGATAGCGCGGCACTATACCGCGCATTCCCGGAACTGACAAGCACCCTTCCCATCCATCTTCCATCTCGGTGCCAATTGGCGTCAGTACCGGGTTAATTAAAACCGTGAACGGAACCCTGTCAGCATCGGGATAACGTGGGTTAATACCATTATCGGATTCTTTCTGCCCGAATATCACTACGCGCTGGCTCTCACCGATCTGTGGAGCAGCAATTCCGGCACCATTCATATGATTCATGGTGTCTTGCATATCCTGAATCAAAGCGTGTAATTCTGGCATATCAAACTTTTCAATTGGCTTTGCTTTTAATAACAGGCAAGGATCACCCATTCGTAAAACTTCTCTGACCGCCATATGCAAACCTTTATTTCTTGAACGTTATTAATTATTGATCGTGCAGTAGTTCTGCGTCATCAACTGACCGATAATGTTGCGCACACGCACTAAAGTCTGGTTTAAATTCAAAACCACATCTTCATAGTTGATACCATGCAGGCTGTCGCCACGCCCTGCTGCGTAATTGGCTACCGGGCATATTGCTGCGTAGCTGATGCCTAACTCACGTGCGAGCGCAGCTTCTGGCATACCTGTCATGCCAACCATGGTTGCACCGTCACGCTCCAAACGATCGATCTCTGCGGCTGTTTCTAGACGCGGGCCCTGCGTTGCCGCATACACGCCGTAATTGATAACTGTTTCATCTATTTCTGATGCGGCCTGCGCTATTTTTGCACGCAACTTGGCACAATATGGCTCGGTAAAGTCGATATGCTTTACCGGATTATTAATACCATCGTAATAGGTGTTCTGCCTGCCAGTGGTGTAATCTATGATTTGATGCGGTAACGCAATCATGCCTGATGTCAGTTCCGGATGTATGCCGCCAACTGTAGCAACGGCAGCGATTTCAGTCACACCCTGTAAATGTAGTGCATAAATATTGGCACGGTAATTCACTTCATGTGGCGGAATGGTATGACCGTTGCCGTGACGCGCGAGAAAAATAACTTCTCCGCCGCATATTTCACCAAAAATCAGTGGCTGCGAAGGTTCGCCGTAAGGTGTGCGCACAATCACACGTTTGTTAACCCTTAAATCTTCCAGTTCAGTTAAACCGGTACCGCCAATAATCGCCAGCATGTTAGCTTTCCATAATATATTAATTGCATTTTAGCAAAGCTTCTTCAAATTTTTGAATAAATATTACACACCAATTGTAAGCACTTTGCTTAAATTTAAGCTGCAAAAATTCATGTTGTTTATGGCATACTCTCGCCATGACGAAAAATCATCCTGAAGCCCTATTTGAAAAGGCAGCCGTAACGTTGCAAAGCCTAAACCATGCTGCCGGGCATTATGAGAACTTTCCCGTTGCTTCTGTATTTTTACCAAGACATTTGCGTGAACACATTGCATTGATATACAGTTTTGCCAGACAAGCAGATGACTTTGCTGACGAAGGTGATTCTACAATTGAACAGCGCTTAAGTGCATTGAATGAATTCCGTGATGAGCTGGATTTACTGCAGGCTTATATCAAACCGAAAACTTCTTTTTTTGTAGCCATAGGCATCATGATCAGGTCAAAAAGTTTACCATTCATGCCGTTCTATGACTTGCTGGATGCATTCAGTCAAGATGTCACAAAAATACGCTATCAAAACTTCCAAGAGGTTTTGGACTACTGTTCACGTTCAGCCAACCCTATAGGCAGGCTGCTGTTACATCTTTATGAGGCGGCCACACCATACAATATTGTATTGTCTGATAACATTTGTAGCGCACTGCAAATCATCAATTTTCTACAGGATATTGCCATTGATTTCAAAAAAAATGACGGTAAACAGCGTATCTATATGTGTCAGGATGAGCTATTAAAATTTGGCATTACGGAGCAGCAGATTGCGGCTTATGTAAATTCGTCCAAGCCTATTGATAATCAATGGCAGCAGTTTATGCAATTCAACCTGCAGCGTGTGCATGCCCTGCTCATGGCAGGCAAACCTCTAGGGCGTATTTTAAAAGGCCGTCTCGGTTTTGAAATGCGTATGATTATTGCCGGCGGTGAACGTATTATCATTAAAATAAATAAAGTAAATGGGGATATCTTTCATCACAGGCCAACACTCAACAATTGGGATTGGCTTGTAATACTTTCTAAAGCGCTATTAAAAATTTAATGTCCATACTTTAAAAATACTGAGTACAGATTAACATGACGCCAAAGCAATATTGCCAACAGAAAACAGCCGCCAGTGGCTCCAGTTTTTATTACAGCTTTATGTTTTTACCGAAACACAAGCGTGAAGCCATCACTGCGCTTTATGCATTTTGCCGCGAGGTGGATGACGTTGTGGATGATTGCACTGAGCTCAAAGTGGCCCAGGTAAAGCTTGCATGGTGGAAAGAAGAAATTCAGAACCTTTACAAAGGCAAGCCGATACACCCGGTTACAAAGGCGCTACAGCCTTTTGTCCAAACCTTTCACTTAAGTGAAGAACACTTCATTGAAATTATAGACGGCATGGAAATGGATCTTAATTTCAACCGCTATGAGGACTTTAAACAGATGCAGCTTTATTGTTATCGCGTTGCGAGTGTCGTCGGCATTTTATCTGCACAGATATTCGGTTTTCATAATCGAAAAACACTCAAATTTGCGCATGACTTAGGGCTGGCATTCCAGCTTACCAACATCATCAGAGATGTCGGTGAAGATGCGCGCAGAAACCGCATATATATTCCATTGGATGAACTTGCCAGATTTGGTGTGACTGAAGAAGATATTCTGCGCAGTCGTGAATCAGATGCAGTAAAACAATTATTAGAGTTTCAGATTGAACGTGCTGAAACTTATTACGACCGGGCTTTGAACGAACTGCCGGTAGAAGACAAAAAAAGCCAACGCGTAGGTTTGATTATGGCAGCTATTTACCGCACCTTGCTGCGTGAAATTAAAGCAGATGGTGCTGAAAAAGTATTAAATTCGCGCACCTCACTAGGTACGCTGCGTAAACTCACGCTGGCATTTAACACCTGGTTGAAAAATCTATAATAATTAAAAGGTTAAACATTAGTGCATAAATCTCATGTGGCCATTATCGGTGGCGGCTGTGCCGGCTTAAGTGCTGCAGTCGCTTTGGTTGAACGCGGATACAAGGTTACGTTATTTGAATCCGGCTCACAACTTGGAGGCCGCGCACGTACTGTTGCTGTTGAAACCAATGGTCTGTTGCATTTGCTGGATAACGGGCAGCACATTTTATTGGGAGCCTATCAGGAAACGCTGGCATTACTTAAAAAGGTTGGCGTCAATAAAAAGAAGGCCTTTCTGCGTGTCCCCCTGCAAATCAACATGCAATCAAGCGCTGCAAAATCTGTATTCTCGCTCAAATCATTTAGTTTATTGCCCGCGCCATTTAATCTGCTATTTGGGCTTTTATTCTGCAAGGGAATCAGCTTTAAAGAGCGCATGGTAGCATTGAAATTTATGCAAGGCCTAAAAAACACGCAATACCAGATTGTGCGTGACCTGCCTTTAGAGCGATTTTTAATCAATCAACATCAATCAAAAAAGCTCATAAGCTACCTGTGGGAACCACTATGCCTTGCGGCATTGAACACCCCTATTGCAAAAGCCAGCACACGTATATTTTTAAATGTGCTACGTGATACATTTTCAGGTAATAAAAAAAATAGTGATTTTCTGTTACCGCGATTAGATTTATCACAAATTATTTCCGAACCTTTATCGCATTACATTAAGACTAAAGGCGGAACCATTAAGCTTAATCAGCGCGTTCGCAGTATAGAAGCTGAAGGTAATGGCTTTAATATAGAAACACGTAATGGAAAAGCCTATTTTAGTCACGTTATTATTGCGGCTTCACCGGCGCGCGTAGAAAAACTGCTAGCGACATTGCCAAAACTCAATCACACAATTGAGCAAACACAAACCTATCAATATCAACCCATTTATACCGTATATTTACAATACCCGCCAGACACAAGCCTGCCGAATGTTTTTTCTGGATTGAGCGGCACTATTGGTCAATGGGTATTTGATAGAGGTCAACTCTGTGACCAGAAAAATTTAATTTCTGTGATAGTCAGTGCAGAAGGGAAACATCAGCAGCTCACGCAGGATGAACTGGCATTAAGAGTCGCAAAAGAACTAAACCGTGCATTTCCGGCCTTGTCCAAACCTTTGTGGCATAAAGTAATTGCTGAAAAACGTGCCACTTTTTCATGTGAACCCAATCTGCAACGCCCAACAAACAAAACTTCACAACCCAATTTATTTTTAGCAGGCGACTATACGTATCCGGATTACCCGGCTACGATTGAAGGTGCTATCAGAAGCGGCATTTATTGCGCCAACTTGATACATAACTCGTAATTAATTGCTGCTGGTTTAATTCTGCGCCGCTCCTGTTGCAAAGGAATGAAGCCAGTGAATTATAGGTACCCTACTAAATAACCCGTCATTCCCGTGCAGGCGGGAATGCCGTCAAGGTAACACTCACGAATGGTTGTTTTTCGAGACAACGCTAGTAATCGCGTGGTCTGAATATCAGCCTTCGCTGGTATGACGAATAAGATAAAATCGCGCACCCAATGGCGAGGTACTTTTAACTATTACGAACGTAATTAAGCGCCTGTTCCAGACGCTCGACACCTATCACTTCAATGCCTTCAA
>JBFZCQ010000117.1:0-2585 GCA_041307905.1 Methylotenera sp. | reverse complement strand
TTACCATCGCTATCTGTTGTTTCAAACGTGGCTATTTTAGCCGGGCCATCAATGGCAACCAGATTATGGTTAAAATTTGTTTTAATACCATAGTCTGCAACCACCTTCATTAATGCCTTGGCGAAAAAAGGTACGCCAAACAATGACGGGCCAGCGTTACAGAATTCAATACTAAATTTATCCAGAATACCTTTTTTACGGAAACGATCCGCAGCCAGATACATAATTTTCTGGGGTGCGCCGGCACATTTAATCGGCATCGGCGGTTGTGTGAAGAGCGCAGTTCCTGATTCAATATTTTTAATACATTCCCAGGTATATTCCACCGTATCTGGCGAATAATTACTGCACACATTGTTTTTATTCAGCGTCTCTTTTAAGCCTGAAATTTTATCCCAATCCAGTTGCAAACCGGGACAAACGACCAAATAATCGTAACCGATGCTGTCACCGGAACGTAAGGTCACTGTATTTTCATCAGGTTGAAAAGTGTCGGCATAGTCCTTAATCCATTTGACAGTAGGATGAATCAAATCAGCCTCATTTCGTGTAGTTTTTTTCAGGGTATACGCACCGCCGCCGATAATAGTAAAACCTGGCTGGTAATAATGCTTTTCAGATGGCTCGATAATGGCAATATCAATACTGGCGTTCTGACGGCGCATATTATTGGCAACGGAAACGCCTGCTGCGCCACCTCCGACAATTAAAATGGTGTGGTGTTGTGACATGAGTTCCTCTATTTATTATTATTTATATTTGGGGTACAAAACACGGTGACAAATTTTGCACCCCGCTTGCAGTTTTTCTTAAGACCTTACATTGAGTATCAGGCTTTTTGCCAGGCTTCAAAGCCACCGGCCATGGACAGGACATTCTGATAACCTAACTGCTGCATCGTCTGCGCCGCCAGTGCAGAGCGACCACCGGTGCGGCAATAAATCAGCACAGCTTTGGATTTATCTGCCAGTTTGGGACTCATGCCGATTTTAAATTCCAGAACACCACGTGGCAGAAGCAGCGCATTATCAATGTGGCCGGCAGCGTATTCGCTTTCTTCACGGGTATCGACAAGAACGATATTGCCTTCTGCCAGCAATTGTTTAGCCGTTGCCACATTCACTTCGTTAATGTGTTGTTTGGCTTCAGCGACCATGTCTTGAGGTGTAATTTCATTACGAACAGGGCGTGCAGTGTCTCTCACAGCCACCGCATCCTGACGTTCTTTCTCATCCAGACCGCAATAACGGTTAGCAGGAACAGCTTCATCAATTAAGCGAGGTTTGGGCAAATTTAAGTTGTCCATAATCTCGATAAACTGCTCGCGCGTTTTTCCAGCCAAGCGTGGATTAGTCGTGCGTTCCTGTTTGATACTACTGACCCAACGCTCCTGATAATCATGACCGGGATAAACCAGTGTTTCATCCGGCAAGGTAAACAAACGTTGAGTGATACAATCATACAAAGCGCCAGCATCACCGCCCTGAAAATCTGTGCGTCCACAACCGCCGATAAATAAAGAATCGCCAGTGAAAACCCGGTCACGCCATAAAAAAGAAATACTGCCGCGGGTATGGCCGGGCGTAGCAATCACTTTAATCTCCTCGCTGGCGCCTAACTTAAAAATATCCCCATCCTGGATTTGTACATCCGCTGTCTCTGCACCGCAGAGTTGGCTGACAGCTGTTTGTGCACCCAGACGTTGGCGCAACAGACCGCTGGCGGTTATGTGGTCAGCATGAACATGCGTTTCCAGTGAATATTTCAGCTGCAAGCCATGCGCTTCCAGCAAAGCAATATAATCATCAATGTGGGTGTTGACTGGATCAATAAAAACAGCCTCTTTACTGACGGGGTCAGCAATTAAATAGGTATAAGTCCAGGTTTCTGTATCGAATAATTGTTTGAATATCATGTTGTCTCTCCGGGTGTTATGTGAGGTTGTTTTTACAAATAAAGCAATGCTTGTGCCAAAATAGATAAACCGTTGTAAATCATTGGTCTAATAATAATTTTGTAGTTTTAAAATAGTGTTTATCCTGGCTTTTTGTTTCATATTGAGTTTCATTGAAACAGTTATATGTTTCAATGTGGCTTGCTGAAACAAATGACAGAGCTTTTTGTCTTTAGTATGCCGTGCCTTATCACCTTTAAGTTGATTAATCACTTTAATTTGCTCGGGTGATGCTTCAATAATCTGCTTTAAAACAAGCCAGTTGACACTTTTACTATTGGGCGGCGTTGTCAGTGAGCCTTTATAAGGATAGAACTGATGAGATTACCAGTTGCATCCTGGTTATCATCTGCGGATCTGTAAGAACGGCAAGCCATTTGATCCCCAGAAGTTCACCAACACTCCCGCTGATCGTATTCGATTGGTGAAGAAGCTGGTTAAGCTGCCTGGTATCATCGTCTGCCAGGAAGCTACGGGTGTCTACCATTTCGACTTAAGCTTAGCCCTACATGATGCCGGCGTGTTGCTCATGGTAGTGAACCCGAAAGCCGCTCATAATTTTGCCAAGGTCTTGATGAAAAAAAACAAAACCGATGCGGTCGATGCCAATACCTTAGCCGAATACGCTGCG
>JBFZCQ010000116.1:0-2624 GCA_041307905.1 Methylotenera sp. | reverse complement strand
TGCGCAGTACTCCAAACCTCGATGTATATTGCATACTATCTCGGTTCCTGCGTTCCGTGCGCCTAGTTCTGCATCTCAATCTATCAACTTATAAAAGCGTAAGCTAAGCCAAAAATAAATAAGGCTACCGAAGTAGCCTTATTTAATTCACTAAAATATCGCTCGATATCTTAGTTAATTATGCCTCAGCAACTACTGAAACAGTGATATTAACTACAACATCGTGGTGCAATGCAACTGAAACAGCGTGATCGCCAATAGTTTTCAATGGGCCGTTTGGTAAACGGATAGCCGCTTTAACCACTTCATGACCTGCTGCAACTAATGCTTCAGCGATGTCGCCGTTAGTTACTGAACCGAATAAACGACCATCAACACCAGCTTTTTGTGTAATTGATACAGCAAAGCCATCCAATTTCTCGCCACGTGCTTGCGCAACAGCTAAAACTGCAGCTTGTTGTTTTTCCAACTCAGCACGACGTGCAGCAAACTCAGCTTTGTTAGCTTCTGTAGCGCGTTTAGCTTTGCCTTGTGGAATTAAAAAGTTACGGCCAAAACCATCTTTAACTTTAACAACGTCACCCAACCCACCAAGGTTGCCAACTTTTTCTAATAAAATAACTTGCATCCTATATCTCCTTAGCCTGGGTGTTTGTCAGTGTATGGTAACAATGCCAAGAAACGAGCGCGTTTAACCGCTGATGTTAATTGACGTTGATAACGTGCTTTAGTACCCGTCATACGTGCTGGGATGATTTTTGCATTTTCTGAGATGAAATCTTTTAACAGATCAACATCTTTGTAATCAACTTCTTTGATGCCTTCTGCTGAAAAACGGCAGTAACGGCGGCGTTTATACATATCTCTTGCCATTTTAAACTCCTAAACTTTCTAATTTATGCAAGCTGCGCTTACATACTCTATATTATTAACATGCATCACCAGTTGTGTGCTTTTAAGACTGCGTCTGGCTAAAAAACCTTGCGCTATGATCTGCGCGCCTGTTTTCAAGCCTTTTAATGCGAGGTCTCCTAAGATAACCGCATTGACTTCACATTCTACTTTTCGCTTCATGCCAGCTTCTATTTGTTCTGAAGCATGTCGCAATACAACACTTAACAACGGTATGCCTGCTGGTGTGTAGCGTAGGGGCTCAATTTGAACCACCTCAGCCTGAAGCACCAGCTTATTCAATTAAGCTGCAGCTGCCTCTGTAGGAGCAGCCGGGGCTGGAGCTGCATCTTTACTCAACACTGACTTAGATTTCTCTTCTTTCATCATTGGTGAAGGTGCAGTAACAGCAGTTTTAGTAGCCATTGTCAAATGACGCAATACAGCATCATTGAACTTGAAGCCATGCTCTAACTCTTCTAAAACTGTTTGGTTGCATTCGATATTCATCAACACATAGTGTGCTTTGTGAATTTTTTGGATTGGGTATGCCAATTGACGACGTCCCCAGTCTTCCAGACGGTGAATTGCACCGCCGTTGCTGGTGATCAGTGCGCGGTAACGCTCGATCATCGCAGGCACTTGCTCGCTTTGGTCCGGATGGACGATAAATACTACTTCATAATGTCTCATAGACACTCCTTTTGGATAAAAGCCACCTGCTTACATGCAGTGTGACAAGGTAAAAAAATGCTTGCCGAACACATTGATTCAAGCAAGCGCGGGATTATAGTCAAAAGTTAGAAACTAATCAAACAATATTTAATGAAATCAATTGTTTTGGGCTTGAATATTATTTACTTCTGCAGATACAAACTAAAAAAATACTTAAACCAGATCCGGCATTTCTGCGCCGTAAAATTTAATTCTGAGTTTTTTGAGCTGATCCCTGAAGTCAGCGGCTTTTTCAAACTCAAGATTTTTAGCAGCATCATGCATGGCTTTTTCGAGGCGCTTCATTTCTTTGGTAATTTGTTTTTCACTCAACGACTCATAGTTAGCCTGATCCTGTAGTGCTTTGCGTTCACGCAGCGCCTCGTCTTTATCGTACACACCGTCAATAATATCTTTAATACGTTTAGACACGCCTTTTGGCACAATGCCATGTGCTTCGTTAAATGCCCGCTGCACGCCTCTTCTACGCTCGGTTTCGTCCATCGCCAGTTTCATGCTGCGCGTGATTTTATTGGCATAGAAAATCACCTGTCCGTTCAGGTTACGTGCAGCACGACCTGCGGTTTGAATCAAGCTACGCTCGGAACGTAAAAAGCCTTCTTTATCAGCATCCAGCACCGCTACTAAAGACACCTCAGGAATATCCAAGCCTTCGCGTAACAGGTTGATGCCCACGAGCACATCAAACTCACCTAGACGCAGATCGCGGATAATCTCCACACGCTCAACTGTATCAATATCACTGTGCAGGTATCTGGTTTTAACGCCATGTTCACTTAAATAATCGGTTAAATCTTCAGCCATGCGTTTGGTTAATGTGGTGGCAAGCACACGTTCGCCAATATCAACACGCTTTTTAATCTCACCGAGCAAGTCGTCTACTTGCGTATCTGCTGGTTTAACAATGATCTCCGGGTCTATCAAGCCTGTAGGACGCGCGATCATCTCAACCACTTGCTGCTGATGATTTTTTTCATACTCAGACGGCGTGGCTGAAA
>JBFZCQ010000115.1:0-3302 GCA_041307905.1 Methylotenera sp. | reverse complement strand
TTCAACCTTTAACGCCAAGTAGCTCGATTACAAGCAGACCAATCAATAGTCTTTAAGAACCTTGCAATCAGTTCGCCGCTCGGCATATTCCTTCAAATTCTTCAGCGGTTAACGAGCCTCTGCCAATCAAACCGCCATCAATATCCTGCATAACGAATAATTGTACCGCATTTTGCGAATTTACGCTCCCCCCGTATAGGATTTTCAAGCTATTAGCAGCGCTCTCATCATGCGCTGCAATTCGCTCGCGAATAAATTCATGCATATTCTGTGCCTGCTCTGGAGTCGCAGCTAAACCGCTACCTATAGCCCATATTGGCTCATAAGCTACAACAGCATTAGCGAAGATTGATGCTCCATACATACTGATAATAGTGTCTATCTGTTTCGCCACCACCGTTTCCATCATGCCTGCTTCACGTTCGATGAGTGTTTCACCCACACACAGTATCGGCGTAAGTCCGTGTGACTTGGCTTGCATGAATTTTGCGGCAATATTTTCATCAGACTCACAGTAAGCGGTGGCTCGTTCCGAATGCCCTACAATCACATAAGATGCACCAAAATCTTGCAGCATCCCGACACTAACTTCACCGGTATAGGCTCCTGCTAAATCCTTGCTGAGATTCTGAGCGCCCCAGGCAATAGAAGTTCCCTGTAATACAGATTGTGCTTGGGCGAGGTATGGATAAGGAACACAGACCACAACATCGACATTTTCCAAATCCGCTAACTTTTGAATATAAGCGTCTAAAAGCTGCCGGTTCGCGCGCAGGTTACCGTGCATTTTCCAATTGGCAACAACTAATTTCCGCGGCATGTTAACCTTAATTTTTTGTTTTTGCGATGTTTTAAAACTGGCGCCATTCTAGCTTCATGACCAGTAATCGTCAATTAAGAAAGTCTGCGTTTAGTGACTAATTCTGATTAAGCTGGTTAATTACGTTCCGCACTTCCTGCAACACTTCGGATGCGGTAACACCTCTTGGGCCAATACCACCGGCTACAAGATTATCTGCCGCCAATCCATGCACAAAAACACCAAGCTTTGCAGCGGCATCGAACTCAACGCCCTGAGCAACAAGGCTAGCGATGATTCCAGTCAGCACATCACCTGTGCCTCCACTGGCAAGCGCTGGGTTTCCCGTAGTGTTCACAAAGCAAACACCATCGGGATACGCGCAAATTGTGCCTGCACCTTTAAGCACACAAATTACATTGAATTTTTTCGCTATATTCAAAGCAGCATCAATACGGTTATCCCGGACAAATTCAGAACTCACCCCAAGAAGCCGCGCGGCTTCACCTGCATGCGGCGTAATGATGGTCTGTGCGTGCCGTTTTTTAAGCAGTTCAGCCAAGTGCGCGTGCTCAGCAATCAAATTAATTGCATCGGCATCAAGTATCATCGGCAGGCTCTGTCCTAATGGCTCTGTCAGCCACGATATAAGAAGTTCAATTGCTTGGATTGACTGCCCCAGACCGGGGCCGATAGCGACACAATCCAGTTGCTTCAAATGCGTCAAAGCCGCAGGTGTGCGCACCATAATTTCCGGGTGATTCAAATCTACATAAGGTGCTTTTTTACTTAACATTGCCGCATAAATGCGGCCAGCACCGCTGAACAGTGCAGCACGCGCGGCCAGCAGCACTGCACCAACCATACTTTCATCGCCGCCGATAATTGCAACACTGCCACACGAACCTTTGTGTGCTTCAGCATCACGTGGTGGCAGCACATCACGAAACATACTTTTCACTAACAATTGATGATCAGTTTCCATAGTAGCCACCTCAATATCACGCAAATATTGCTAATTTTTAAGCACTGACAAAACGCAAATTCAGCTGCACCTTCTGCGCCCCATTATAACTGTTAGTTTGCAGCTGATAGGCAGCCCGAATGCGGTCGCCCGGCAATTCTGTCTGGTTAAAGTAAATCGCATCGATTTCATTTCCGAAACGACTCGAAGCTGGCAGGTTAGATACTGGCTTCAACGTCAATTTCAAGTGTTTCTCGCCAAGCACACGCTGACTAAGCACTTCAAATTCATCGTAAAATAAAGGTGGTGCAAAGCCCTGCCCCCATACCTGACTCTCCAATAGCTGTGCTGTCTGGAATGTCATATCCTGAGAAGTAAGGCCACCATCTACTTCCAGCACAGATTCCAGATCAGCTTCTGTAATCAAAGTTCTCACCACTGCCTCAAAGCCATGCTTGAACAGTTCAAAATCATCGCTTCTTATCGTTAACCCAGCAGCCATGGCATGGCCCCCGAACTTTAAAATCAAATTCGGCTGATGCTTACTTAACAGATCAAGTGCATCGCGCAGATGCAGACCCGAAATCGAACGCCCAGAGCCCTTGATTAAACCGTCACCCGCATCCGCAAATGCAATCACCGGCCGATGATGCCGCTCTTTAATGCGTGAAGCCAGAATGCCGATCACACCCTGATGCCAGTCCGGCTGGAACATGCTGATCGAGTATTGATCTTCCATCGCTATATCGTCCAGCGCAATATTGGCGCTACCCTGCATATCCGCTTCTATACTGCGCCGTTGCAGGTTTAAGCTATGCAGCTGCTGCGCAATTTGCGTTGCTTCGATTTCCGATCCCGCCAGCAAACATTGAATCCCTAGCGTCATATCATCCAGACGTCCGGCCGCATTCAAACGCGGCCCCACATAAAAGCCCAGATCCTGCGCTGTCGTTTTTGCCGGCTCACGTCCGGCAATTTTCAGCAACGCTGTAATTCCATAACTGCAAGCGCCAGCACGAATTCTGCGCAAACCCTGCTCGACCAGTATACGGTTGTTATCATCCAGTTTCACAAGATCTGCTACGGTGCCCAAGGCTACCAGATCAAGCAGTTCGGTAAGATTAGGCTCCGGCTGCTGCGCATAAATACCACGCTCACGAAATTCTGCACGCAATGCCAGCAAGCCATAGAACATGACACCCACACCCGCCAGATTCTTGCTTGCGAAGGTGCAGCCATACTGATTCGGATTGATAATGCAGGCAGCTTGCGGTGTTTCCTGTCCCGGCAGATGATGGTCTGTAATCAGTACCTGTATGCCAAGCGCATTGGCAGCGGCGACACCATCTACACTGGCAATACCGTTATCCACGGTAATGATCACATCCGGCTTTTGTGTAGCAGCTAGTGCTACGATTTCCGGCGTTAAGCCGTAACCGTACTCAAAACGATTCGGCACCAGAAAACCTATATCGACACCGAATGCACGTAGCCCTTTGACAGCGACCGCGGTCGCAGTTGCACCATCGGCGTCATAGT
>JBFZCQ010000114.1:0-4460 GCA_041307905.1 Methylotenera sp. | reverse complement strand
TGCTAAAAAGCAGGCATATTGATAAAATAGAGTTAAATAATTTTTTGGTCATCTGATTTTGCATCCTTCAGGCATATTATATGTTGTCGCCACGCCAATTGGAAACTTGCAGGACATTACTCTGCGAGCACTGGATATTCTAAAAAACGTAGATGCGATTGCGGCGGAAGATACGCGGCATAGTTCCGGCTTGCTGAACTATTTTGGTATCAGTAAAAAACTCATTGCTGTGCATGAGCACAACGAGCACCAGTCTGCCGAAAAACTGCTGATTCAGTTAAACGCAGGAGAAAATATTGCGCTCGTGACTGATGCCGGCACGCCGGGTATCAGTGACCCCGGTGCGGTGGTGGTTGATCTGGTGCGTAAAGCTGGCGTTAAAGTCGTACCTGTGCCAGGCGCAAGTGCAGTGATTGCTGCGCTGTCAGCATCCGGCATTACGCAAAACGGATTTTTATTTCATGGCTTCTTACCGGCAAGCGGTTCGGCACGGCGCAGAGCTTTAGAAGGCCTAAAAACACAGACCGTCACGCTGGTATTTTATGAAGCGCCGCACAGAATTCTGGAATGTATTGCAGATTTAAGTCTAGTGCTGGGTTCTGATCGCCGCATCACGTTTGCACGTGAGCTGACTAAAACTTTTGAAACATTCTATAGCTGCAATCTGGCTCAAGCAGTGGCGTGGCTGGAAGCTGATACCAATCAGCAGCGCGGTGAATTTGTACTGCTGGTAGAAGCGCCGGCGCAGAAAGAAGCCGAAGCGATTCCGGAAGACGCTGTGTGCGTATTGAAACTATTATTAGCTGAGCTGCCTTTAAAACAGGCCGTGAAGCTGGCAACAGATATTACGCAGCTAAAAAAGAATGATTTGTACGAATTTGCACTTCAACTAAAAAATGAGTCGAAACATCATGAATAAAATTACCATTACCCGCCCTGATGACTGGCATCTGCATTTAAGAGATGGCGCAGCATTAAAAGCAGTGCTGCCGGATACGGCACGACAATTCGCACGTGCGATTGTGATGCCGAATCTGCGTCCGCCGGTTACCACGACTAAATTAGCTTTAGCTTATCGTGAGCGCATTCTGGAGGCATTGCCGGTCGGTATGGTATTTGAGCCGCTGATGACCTTATATTTGACAGACAACACCAGTGCCGATGAAATTGCCAAAGCAAAAGCGAGTAGGTTGGTGCATGGCGTGAAGCTTTATCCGGCAGGTGCCACGACGAATAGTGATTCCGGCGTAACTAGTCTGGATAAATGCGCAGAGGCTTTGGCGATAATGGAAAAGCTTGGTGTGCCGTTGCTGGTGCATGCTGAAGTGACGGATAGCGATATTGATGTATTTGACCGTGAACTGGTATTTATCGAGCGACATATGATTCCGTTGCTCAAAAAACACCCGGCATTGAAAGTCGTGTTTGAGCATATCACCACTAAAGATGCAGCTGATTTTGTGGCGCTGTCACCTGTTAACGTAGCTGCTACAATTACAGCGCATCATTTACTGATGAACCGTAACGATATGTTCAAAGGCGGTATTCAGCCGCATCATTATTGCTTACCAGTGTTAAAGCGCGAAACGCATCGTGTCGCGTTAGTTAAGGCGGCTACATCAGGCAGTGCCAAATTTTTCCTGGGTACAGATAGTGCGCCGCATGCAAGGCATACTAAAGAAGCGGCTTGCGGCTGTGCCGGTATGTATACGGCGCGTACGGCAATGGAGTTGTATGCGGAGGCGTTTGAATCGGTACATGCGCTGGATAAGCTTGAAGCTTTTGCCAGCTTTAATGGAGCTGATTTTTACGGCTTACCGCGAAATACAGAGCAGATTACTTTGGTGAAAGAGAGTTGGAAAGTGCCGGGAAGTTTGCCTTATGATGGCGATGTGTTGGTGCCGTTGAGGGCAGATCAGATGGTGCATTGGAAGTTTGAAAGTTAAGTTGGCGATTCAATGTGTCAGCCTCGCCTGACTGGCGAGATACTTTTTCTCACTTAGCCAAATGAAAGAACCAAAGAATCCCTGCAAGGGGCATCCCCAACTTCGCTAACGCTCAAACAGCCGATCGTTGGAGTCTCCCATAAATATTACGCTGCTCAGCGAGATGGCAGGGGATTGTAAAGCACTTGAATTTTCACCAATGCTTGATTTGGTTCGAAGATATCTCAAATCTCGTCATTCCAGTGTAATCGCATGGGTCATTCCACGTGATAGGCTGGAATCCAGTGCCTTTAGGTTTTGTTAGATTTTTAACTTTGTTCTGAATCGTGGCTTGCGTGTTAAAATGCGTTCGAAGCTGGCTAGACAGTCGCCGCTCACGTAAGTGAGGGGAGGAAAGTCCGGGCTGCATAGAGCGGGATGACGGCTAACGGCCGTCCGCCGAAAGCCGTAAGGTATAAGGCGAGGAATAGGGCCACAGAGACGAGCGTATTAAGTTACGGTGAAACGCGGTAACCTCCATCTGCAGCAAGACCAAATAGGCTGGCATTGACGTGGCTCGCGTTGCCAGCGGGTAGGTTGCTCGAGCGCATGAGTAATCATGCGCCTAGATGAATGACTGTTACGCGCAGTAATGTGCGACAAAACCCGGCTTATCGGCCAGCTTCGCTCTTTACTTGCCACTTTTAGTGGCTTAGTAAATAGGGGAACCCCTTCGCATTTAACTTACCAGTTTACTGGTTTAGTTAAATGGTGATGGCCCATGCGGTTAGCCCGAAATGACGGTTTGGATTTTATTTTCATGCCTTTTCTATTGTTCGTGGACAATAGTTTTCCGAACCCGCTCATTCCCCTGTATCTACAATTCAATCGCTTTCAGCAGCATTCTAATATTCCACATTCACATAATTTGCTATGTGCTTAATTTATAACGATTTTATATTTATCGCAAAAATGCGCTAAGTCATTGACATATAAAGAAAAAATACTAAAAAAGGGCTTGCATTGCGCTTTTTTTTTATCTATAGTGCACATTAGTGGGGAAAAGTGGGGTTTTGTGGGGAATTGTCCTTCAAGTCATCCAGAGTAAATAGTTTATTACTGTTTAATAACTACTAAGGGTTGTTGGTTGGGTGTGAAAGTGCGGTTAGGCAATTCCCCCGTTTTTTTGTGTTTGATGGTAGCTGTTTTTGAGTAAGGCGCCTGATGTTTGGTGCGTAAATCTTAAAAAAGGAAAATGACTGGTTTATGTTTCGCGGTGCAACATCATTAAGTTTGGATGCTAAGAGCAGAATCGCTGTGCCGACAAAGCACAGGGAATCATTGCAGCTTGAGTGTGCGGGAAACTTGGTGCTGACTGCACATCCGCATCGTTGCCTGTTGTTGTATCCACAGCCTGCGTGGGAGCCGATTCAGTCTAAATTGATGGCGCTTTCGTCATTCGATAAGCAATCAAGCGCATTGCAGCGTTTACTAGTAGGTTTTGCAGAAGACGTTACTTTGGATAGTGCCGGTCGCGTGCTGGTTTCACCGGCGTTGCGTGACTTTGCCGGTTTAGGAAAAGAAATCATGCTGGTAGGCCAAGGTAGCCATTTTGAGTTATGGAGCATGGAAGCCTGGCGTTCACAGTTAGAGCAAGTAATGCAGGGTGATGGTTTTGCCATGCCTGCAGAATTAGAGGGATTTTCGCTGTGACTAAGGGCGTGAAAAGCGCGCCCACCAAAGCATCAGTGTCTCTAAAAAAAGTGTCTTCAAAAAAAGCGTCTATCAGAACAGCGGGTCTGAATAGCGCAAATGAATTAGAAAAGTACCCCTTAGAAGTGTCAGCATCAAATTCAAATACAGTTTCAGAATCAGCAAGCCCACACATTACTGTGTTGCTGGATGAGGCTGTGCACGCTTTGGCTGTTAAACCTGACGGCGTTTACGTCGATGGTACTTTCGGCCGCGGCGGTCATTCCAGAAAAATCTTATCGCAATTAGGTCCTCAAGGTCGTCTGATTGCTTTTGATCGCGATCTGACTGCAATTGAATCCGGTAAAACAATCAACGACCCACGATTCAGCATTATTCATGGTCACTTTGCCTCTATGCAGGCAAGGTTGGCTGATATCGGCGTGACGGCGTTAGACGGCATTTTGCTGGATCTAGGTATTTCATCACCACAGATTGACGATGCGGAGCGTGGTTTCAGCTTCAGGTACGATGCGCCGCTGGATATGCGCATGGATCAAAGCAGTGGGCAAACGGCGGCGGAATTTCTCGCCAATACAACAGAGCAGCAATTAGTGGAGGTTATAAAAAATTATGGTGAAGAACGGTTTGCTAAGTCGATTGCAAGGGCGATTGTTAAGGAGCGCAATGACGGGCGCACCATCACCACTACTGGGCAGCTTGCCCAGGTCGTGGCAAACACAGTCACGCGGTTTGAGCCAGGGCAGAACCCAGCAACGCGCACATTTCAGGCTTTACGGATTTTCGTCAATCAGGAGCTTGAGGAATTATCGTTAATCCTGC
>JBFZCQ010000113.1:0-2742 GCA_041307905.1 Methylotenera sp. | reverse complement strand
ATCGCACCATTTTCTGCACGGTCAGGCGCAATAATCTGAATATCAGCACTCTGGATTTCTGCATTAATATCAAGATGCCTGCTGGCATCGTTCAATTGCACAGACTCGAACGCAGCTTTATTCCATAATGCCGCCAGCACTTTGGCTGGCAAAAGTGCGATAAATGCCGCCAAGCCTAATAAGAAATCTCTACGTTGCATTTTAATAATCCTTATTATTAACCCTTGATAGCCTGTCATTAATATTTAGGTTTTTTGTCATCACCCAGCATTTGCCTTAACTGCTTCAAACGGGCTTCCACGATCGACTGCTGATAAAAGTCGCCGTCATTAGCCTTTGCTGCCAGATCCATCTGTTCAATAGCACGAGCCAGATCATACTTTCTATAATACGCTTCACTTTGCGCCTGATGACTCAGCAATATCTTATTTTGCATAGTATAGGCTTTAGCGAGTAAATCATAAAAATAAGGATCATCCGCATACAGGCTTTGCTTTGCTAAAACCAGCCGTACTGCATTGTCCGCCTGTTTGATTGCCAGATAATGCTCAGCATAGCCGTAAATCAACGCCCGATTATCCGGATAACGCTCCAGGGCCAAAGCATATTTTTTGGCTGCATTCTGCGGGTTATTTCTGGCAACCTCGAGTCTTGCAGATAAGTTTTCGATCATTGCATGTGGTGGCGCATTCTTTTTCAACCAGGCCAGTTCTTTTTCAAGCTGCGGAAACGCACTTTTGCGCAACAGCGCAACGGCAAGCCCATAATGCTCAGCTGCCTCATTGCTATAACGCTGCTCGCGAATATTCTGTTCAAATACAGTGATAGCAGCTTCAGGTGCTGAATGTATTGCACGGAGTTTTGCGCGTACATAGTGAAACTCCACGCCATCAGTTACTTGTCGATAAGGCATCTGTTCAACACGGTTAGCGACATCTGCCATACGCTCAGATGTTAGCGGGTGCGTACGTAGAAAGCTGGGGGCACTGCCTTCACTGAAACGAGATCCGCGTTGCAAAGTACCAAAAAAAGCAGGCATCGCGCGCACATCGAAACCGCCGCTATCCAGAATCTGCAAACCGATACGGTCTGCCTCACGCTCATGCTCACGTGTGTAATCAAGCTGGTTCTGAACACCAATAGCACTTACTGTAGTAAATGCGCCTGATGCCAACTGCGGGTTTGAACGTGACAACAGTAGTGCCAAGGCAAGGCCTGCTATGTTTTTTAAAGTATCAGTCTTCTGCGCTGCCAGCATGCGCGCCAAGTGCCGTTGCGTGACGTGGCCGATTTCATGGCCTAAAACACTGGCAAGCTCAGACTCGCTATTTGCACCCAGCATTAAACCGGTATGCACACCAATTACACCACCAGGCATCGCAAACGCATTGATTGATTTATCCTGCACGACAAAAAAGTGAAATTTCTGCTGCTTCTCCGGGCCGTTTGCAACCAGCCTAGCACCTAAGGCCTGCAAATAATCCGTCACTTCTACATCTCGCAGCACATCATCGCTGATAGCCACTTCCCGCAGTATCTGCTCCGCTATCGCCTGTTCCTGCAGCGGCGACATGACTGTTGCTGACACATCGCCTAAATCCGGCAACTCGTTTGCCGCTACATAGGAAAGGTGGAACAACGAACCTATCACCAGAATAATAATTTTTAAATTCAATTTCATTGTTGCTATGATAGCGTTTGTAGACATTCAGTTCATGGAAAAATGTTTCAAAATATTACATCAGCACTTAAACTAAGCGAACTTAACCTCAAGATGAAACCCGATCAGCAGACCCTTACGCATTTTAATACCAGCGGCCAGGCACACATGGTTGACGTTGGCGCGAAATCCGAAACCCACCGCATCGCCATTGCCATCGGCAACATCAGCATGCTGCCCAAAACGCTAACGCTGATTCAACAAGGCAATAGCAAAAAAGGAGATGTACTTGGTATTGCCCATATCGCTGCTATCCAAGCCAGCAAAAAAACTGCTGATCTGATTCCTTTATGCCACCCAATTGCACTCACCCATGTATCAGTGGATTTTGAAATTAACGAAGCGACATCAAGCATATTGTGCACAGTCACGACTGAAACGTACGGCAAAACCGGCGTAGAAATGGAAGCACTGACTGCCGTGAGTACCGGATTACTGACAATTTACGATATGTGTAAGGCCGTCGACCGTGGCATGATCATCAGTGATATCAAATTAGTAGAAAAGCATGGGGGGAAATCTGGGGACTGGCTCCAGCCTAAGTAAGCACTAACTATAAAGTTATAAACAATAGATAAAAAACAATCAAAGGCCTAATTCTGTCCTAATGGAGGATAGAAACATGGCAACATTTCGTTATCGAGAGTTATTACGGCCTGAAAGCAAAACAACGCGGACTGCATGACAACAGACTTTAACTGTGCGGCACAAGCTTTTCAAAGTTAGCTGCAGATAAAGGTTTACTGAAATAAAACCCTTGGAAATATTGACAGCCGAATTTTTTCAGTAATTCAAACTGTTCCAGGTGTTCCACACCTTCGGCAACAATATCACAATGAATGGTTTTACCGACCGCGAGCACCATTTTGATGATGGCAGCATCGTTGGGGTCAGTCACCACATCGTGCACAAAGGATTGATCGATTTTAATCTGGGTGACCGGCAGTTTTTTCAAATAAACCAAGGACGAGTGGCCGATACCAAAATCGTCCAGTGAAACCCGAATACCCATTTTTTTGAGC
>JBFZCQ010000112.1:0-3378 GCA_041307905.1 Methylotenera sp. | reverse complement strand
CGTTGATATCAGCAGCAGCCAAAGCAGCTACTTTTTCAATCAATGCAGTGTCTGGCTCTGGAGCAACCCAGTCCCAAGCATCTTTACCAGCTTCAGCAGTCAACTCGTTAATCATTTTGATTACGGCTTGCATTTGCTCGTGGCCGTAAACTACAGCTCCTAGCATAATTTCTTCTGAAAGCTCTTTCGCTTCTGATTCAACCATCATTACAGCCGTTTCAGTCGCTGCAACAACTAGGTCAAGCTCAGTCTCTTCCAGTTGCGCTTTAGTTGGGTTCAATACATATTCTTCGTTGATGTAGCCTACACGTGCGGCACCTAATGGCCCGAAGAATGGAATGCCAGAAATAGCCATTGCTGCTGATGCACCAATGATGGCAGGAATATCTGCGTCAATTTCAGGATCTGATGACAACACAGTCGCCACCACTTGCACTTCATTGTAAAACGCTTCCGGGAACAGAGGACGCAATGGTCGGTCAATCAAACGGCTAGTCAATGTTTCTTTTTCTGAAGGACGGCCTTCACGTTTGAAGAAACCACCTGGAATCTTGCCTGCTGCGTAGGTTTTTTCCATGTAATCTACTGTCAGCGGGAAAAAGTCCTGGCCAGCTTTTACTTCACGTTTGCTGGTAACCGCTACCAACACTACCGTGTCACCATAGCTTACCAACACGGCAGCATCTGCCTGACGTGAAATTTCACCTGTTTCTAGAGTGAGCGTATGCGCACCATATTGAATACTTTTAGTAATTTTATTAAACATTTATTTTCCTTTTCTTTTACAGGCTGCTATTCACTACCCAATAACAGCCTAACAATAAAAAAAGCCGACGCATTTACATGCTATCGGCTTTTTACAGCAATTATAAAAGTGCTCCCAAAATTAACAGGCAATACTTTGCGAACTTTGGCACTTTTATAAAAGTTATTTACGCAGACTCAAGCGTTGAATCAACGTTTGATAACGGCTTGCATCTTTGCGTTTTAAATAGTCTAACAAGCTACGACGTTGGCTAACCAGCGCCAGCAAACCACGACGTGAGTGGTTGTCTTTTTTGTTAGATTTAAAGTGTTCTGTCAGATAAGTAATACGGTTAGTCAAAAGTGCTACTTGTACTTCTGGGCTAGCTGTATCGTTCGCTGAACGTTGATATTCTGCGATAATTTTCGCGTTTTCTTGTGCTGTAGTTGCCATAACTTAATCCTGAATTTAGAGGTTTTGCGTCAATGTAAAGGCAGCAATAACAAAACCGCCTGAACAATCATTTACATGAACCGCGCATTATAGTGACTTGTTACACGCTTAACAAGCGGTATTTTCAATATAGATCAATTATTTACTTGCTGCATCAAGCGCTTAGGTGCGATTTTTCCATCATCCTGCAATTCGCCCAAACCTAAAAACACCTGCTGTTCGTTGTAGAGCCT
This sequence comes from Methylotenera sp., assembly GCA_041307905.1. GTDB lineage: Bacteria > Pseudomonadota > Gammaproteobacteria > Burkholderiales > Methylophilaceae > Methylotenera. The sequence goes on along the minus strand of JBFZCQ010000112.1, from coordinate 1,947 downwards.
CAATAAACCCGATGGTATAGCGCCGCTACGCCACACTGCCTGACCTTGCAGCAAGTAAAATACACCATCCTCATCGAGGGTAATTGCCGGTAAATAATGCACGGCACTATCCAGCGGCGCCAACGCTGCCAGACGCTCTTCCTCGCTCATAGCCTCAAACTGTTCCAACGTAACTGCTTGCGCAATCTGATAATCAGCAGTAGCTGTCCTACGCAGCCCAATCAAATGTGCACCACAGACAAGCTGATTGCCAATATCTTCAGCCAATGTGCGTATATAAGTGCCTTTGCTGCAAGTCACGGTAATCACTGCCACATCGCCTACGAATGAATTCACTTCGATATTTTGGATAGTTACAAGTCGCGCCTGACGCTCAATCTCCACACCGGCCCTAGCGTACTCATACAAAGCCTTGCCTTCAAACTTCAGTGCAGAATACATCGGCGGAGTCTGGCTGATTTCCCCCGTAAACTGCTGGCAGGCTTGCTCAAATTCGCTTCGACTGACTTTCACTGAGCTGGTTGTAAGCACTTCGCCCTCAGCATCGCCTGTTGTTGTTGTAGCGCCTAGCTTGATAGTTGCAATATAGGTTTTATCGGCATCGGTAAGAAAATGGGCAAACTTGGTCGCTTCGCCGAAACAAAGCGGTAACAAGCCTGTGGCAAGTGGATCGAGTGTGCCGGTATGACCAGCTTTGGCGGCTTTAAGCAGCCATTTTATTTTTTGCAGGGCTTGATTAGAAGAAAAGCCAATTGGCTTATCCAGCAGCAGAATGCCGTTAATCTGTCTTTTAGGTCTTTTAAACTGCAAGGGCTTTGGTAAGAATAAATTAAGATTTGCCTGGCTTGGACGCCAGCGCTTCATCAATCAACTTGGACATTTTCATGCCATTATCAATTGATGCATCATAAACAAAATGCAACTGCGGCACAGTGCGCAACAACATACGACGACCAAGCTGCGTACGTAAGAAACCGGCTGATTTTTCCAGACCTTGCTGCAAGTTATCACTGGCTTTCGCTGCGCTGTAGAAAATCTTGGCGTGTGCCATGTCACCCGTTACCTCAACACCGGTAACAGTCACCATATTGACGCGCGGATCCTTAACCTCAAACATGAGCAGATCAGCAAGCTCCCGCTGCATCTGCTCGGCCACGCGGTGACTACGTGAAAAGTCTTTAGCCATTACAGTGTTCTAGCCACTTCTACCATTTCATAGACTTCCAAGATATCACCAACCTCAATATCGTTGTAGTTCTTAATGGATAGACCACACTCAAAGTTGTTTTTAACTTCTTTAACGTCATCTTTAAAGCGTTTCAATGAGTCGAGCTCACCGGTATGCACAATAACGTTATTACGCAATATACGTACTTTAGAATTACGTTTAATCATACCATCCTGTACATAACAACCGGCAATTGCACCAACTTTAGAAATACGGAATACTTCACGTATTTCCACAGTACCGATCATCTGTTCTTTCTGCTCTGGCGCCAACATGCCGCCCAGCGCCGCTTTAATCTCATCTACAGCTTCGTAAATAATATTGTAATAGCGCACATCAACACCTAATGAATCAACCAGCTTACGCGCACCTGAATCGGCACGCACGTTGAAACCAATTAATACCGCTTTAGATGCTGCCGCCAAGTTCACGTCAGACTCGCTGATTGCACCAACACCGGTGTGAATAATATGTACTTTAACTTCGCTGGTTGAGAGTTTCTGCAAGCTTGTTGCCAGCGCTTCGTAAGAGCCCTGCACGTCAGATTTAATAATCAGATTCAGTGTCTGCACTTCACCGGATTCCATTTGTTCGAACATGTTTTCCAGCTTGGCCGCCTGCTGTTTAGCCAGTTTAACATCGCGGTATTTACCTTGACGGTACAATGCAATTTCACGTGCTTTACGCTCATCGTTCAACACAATGACTTCTTCACCTGC
>JBFZCQ010000111.1:0-4287 GCA_041307905.1 Methylotenera sp. | reverse complement strand
AATTTGTAGGCTTGCAGGCGTTTCATGCATAACAAATTATCATGGAATGTTTACTTGTCAAATTTAGTCAAAACCTTGCGCTTATATCCTCGCCCTTCGCGTGTGAATAACATGCTTTAGCAGGTTATTCCACGGAGATTCCCTTCACGGATAAACGGCGAGGTTTTACGCGCTAACTGATAAATTGAAACATGGCGCACTTCGGCAGCAAAAGCTGCACCCAAGTGCGCCATGTAAATATTACATGATTAAAAGTAAATGTTTAGTTACTTAACAATCAATCACTTTAATCTGTTCAGATAACCTGATAAAACGTTCTACCGGTGTTACCCATACAATGCCATCGCCAACCTGCCCGGTGTGCCCTACTTCTACAATAATCTGCAGCACGCCTTCTAGCAGTTCGTCCGGCACGATCATTTCAATGTGAATCTTAGGGCTGTAATCAGTTAACTCTTCTCTGATTCCTTGCCCTGGTTTTGCCACATAGTGGCCGCAGCCTTCAACTTTACTGATGGTCATGCCCGGAAAAGCCTTGATATTGCGCAAGGCTGAACGAATTTTTGGCAAGCGGTGCGGTTGTATTACTGCTTTGATTTCTTTCATTACAGAAACTCCTTTATCTTGTGCATTATGCTTCGATTCTTGATTCTTCAAACCTGCGGTATAGCGCTGGAACCACGACCAGTGTTAGCAGTGTTGAGCTGATGAGGCCGCCAATCACTACAATCGCCAGCGGCCGCTGAATTTCAGAGCCTGGGCCGGTTGCAAACAGGAATGGCACTAGCGCCAGCATGGCTACGGTTGCCGTCATCATCACTGGCCTGAACCTTTGTTTACAGCCTTCTACAATCGATTCGATCTGGCCTTTGCCTTCATCACGTAATGAACGGATATAAGATACAAGCACCACACCGTTCAGCACAGCAATACCCCATAAGGCGATAAAACCAACAGATGCAGGTACTGAGAGGTACTCACCGGTGACCAGCAGCGCAAAGATACCGCCTATCGAGGCAAATGGCAGAATCATGATAATCATCGTGGCATACCGTACTGAATTAAACAGCAGGAACAACAGGAAGAAAATCGCCGCAATCGTAATCGGCACAATAATCATCAGGTGATTTAAAGCGCGTTCCATGTTCTGGAACTGGCCGCCGTACTCAAGATAATAAGCATCCGGCAGTTTGAGCTGCTTATCCAGCGTTTGCTGTAATTCAGCAACAAAGCCGCCCAGGTCACGATCTCTTACGTTAATCGCCACCACAATACGGCGTTTACCTAACTCGCGGCTGATTTGCGCCGGGCCATCTTTAATTTCAATCTTGGCAAGATCACGCAATGCAACGCGTGAACCATTGGGCGAAGTCACCAGTATATTGCCGATCGCTTCGGTGTTATCCCTGAAACTTTCAGGAAAACGCACAGCACCGGAGAACCTGCGCTCACCTTCATAAATCTCGGTGGCAACCTTACCGCCAATCGCAGTTTCAATGATGTCGTGAATGTCCGAGGCATTAATACCCTGACGCGCAATCGCTTGGCGGTTAATCGTAATGTTCAGGTATTGCTGGCCTGATACTTTTTCTACACGCAGGTCAACCGCACCAGGCACAGTACCGGCAATTTTGGCAATTTCATCAGCTTTGCTTTTGAGCTTAGCCATATCGTCACCAAACACTTTTACTGCCACGTCTGATCTAACACCGGTCAACAGCTCATCCACACGGTCTGAAATCGGCTGTGCCATCACAATCTGTACGCCCGGCAAGCCCTCAGATAACACTTCAGTCATCTTGTCGGCAATATCATCCTGCGTCCAGCCTTCTGGCCATTCATCCCTTGGTTTCAGGCTCACAATCGGCGTGGATTCGTTCTGTGCCTGCGGGTCAGCCGGGCTTTCACCACGACCGATACCAGACATTGCAGACTTAACACCCGGCACCTTTTGCATAATTAGCCGCATGGCCTCGTTCTCCATCTTGATAGACTCTTCAAGCGAGATATTCGGCACACGGTTAATACCCGGCACAATCGAGCCTTCTTTCATTTCAGGAATGAAAGAGGTACCCAGAAGAGGCACTACCAATAAGGAAATGACGAACACTACCGTTGCTGTTGCAATGGTTTTTTTATCATTCGTCAGCGCCCAGTTCAGCAGCTTCAAATAAGGGGTTTTAATCGATTGAATCAGCTTGGTGTCTTCGCCTGAACCACCCTTAAGAATGTAAGAGCAAAGTACCGGTGATAAAGTTAGTGAAATCACCAGTGAGACAAACAAGGCGATTGCAATCGTCATCGCCAACGGCGCAAACATCTTGCCTTCCATGCCCTCCAGCGTCATAAGTGGCAAAAACACCAGAATGATAATACCTACACCAAACAATACCGGTGTAGCGACTTCACTCGCGGCCTCCAGCACTACGCGCACCTTACTCTCGTTTTGCCTATGCCCTAAGTGGTGGAAGGCGTTTTCAACCACCACTACGGAACCATCAACCATGAGACCGATCGCAATCGCCAAGCCGCCCAAGGACATCAGGTTGGCAGAAATTCCGTAGTAATTCATCGCCATAAACGTAATTAGCGGCGTCAGTATGAGCGTTGCAACCACAATAATGCTGGAGCGCACATCACCCAAGAACAGGAATAGTATAAAAATTACCAGAATAATGCCTTCGATCAGCACCTTGGTCACCGTCAGCAGCGCTGCATCTACCAGTTCACTGCGGTCATAGTAAGGCACAATCTGCAAGCCATGTGGAAGCATGCCTTTTTCGTTGATTTCTTGTACGCGAGCTTTAACGCGGCTTACCACTTCTTTAGCGTTACCGGCACGCATCATGATTACAATGCCGCCCACTGACTCGGTATAACCGTTTTTCAACACGGCACCAACGCGTACTTCATGCCCGAGTTTCACTTCGGCAATATCGCGCATAAACACCGGTACGCCGTTCTGCTCTTTCAGTACGATATTCCGAATGTCATCCAGATTTTCTATCAAACCCACACCGCGAATCAGATACTGCTCGGCAAATTGCGGCAAGACACCACCGCCGCTGTTGGCATTGTTTTTAGCCAATGCCATGTAGATATCCTGTAGCTTCAAGCCATAATGGTTCATACGGTCTGGATTTACCAATGCCTGATATTGCTTGACGTAACCACCTTGCGAGTTGATCTCAGCCACGCCAGGAATGCCACGCAGCAGCGGTCTGACCACCCAGTCCTGAATAGCACGGCGTTCAGTCAGATCTTCAGCGGTAAGCTCTTTTTCACCATCACTGGGTTTATCCAAAGTATATTGATAAACCTCACCAAGGCCAGTTGCAACAGGACCAAGAATCGGCGTGACGCCCTGCGGCATTTTCTCCATGACTTCCATCAGACGCTCCATCACGAGCTGACGCGCAAAATAAACATCCGTTTTTTCGGTGAATACCAGCGTAATCAAAGATAAGCCATTACGGTTGAGCGAACGCATTTCTATGAGCCCCGGCAAGCCGGTCATGCTAATTTCCAACGGCACGGTAATAAAACGCTCAACTTCTTCCGGTGATTTACCGGTAGCCTGTGTTGCGATCTGCACCTGTACGTTGGTGACATCCGGAAACGCATCCACAGAAAGTCTTTGTAATGCAAATATGCCTGCAATCATAAGCGCGACTGCAAACACCATCACAATCAGGCGCTGTTTAAGTGCAGCCCGAATTAGAGATTCAATCATGCCTTACTCCAATTCTTTGCGTTTGCGTTCGTTGTTTACATGGAATGCGCCATCAGCGACCACGATTTCACCTTCGGACACACCATTCACAATGGTCACCATACCTTCATGTTCCTGCCCTAATTCAACTTCACGCAGGCGGAACTTGTTTGGTGCCAGTTGCACATAAACATAGGTGGTATCGTTTTCTCTGACTATGCTCTGTAATGGCAAGGCCAGCTTTGGTTCCGGATGCGATTGAATCAGCATTGAAACCAGCATATCCGGCTTGATTTGTCGATCATCGTTTGTTAAATCAGAGCGTACAGTCACAGTTCTGGTTTCCGGGTTTACCACATCACCTTCGTAAATCAGCTTGGCTTTATATTGCTTACCACCTAAAGCCGGAATTTCAACCACAACCTCCTCACCCACTTGAATCAGATCTATCTGCTGTTCAGGAATTTCAGCGACTACCCAGACATGAGAAAGATCGGCAATGATAAATAGCTCTTCAGCCGGCTGCACTACTTGCCCCAGATTAACCTTGCGGCTGATCACCGTGCCTGAAATAC
>JBFZCQ010000110.1:0-21089 GCA_041307905.1 Methylotenera sp. | reverse complement strand
AAGACAACTATTAACACTACTGGCGCTAGAGCTTATGTTGCATGTGCCATCGTTGTCTGCTGCGGTCAGTGCTGAATCGCTATCGGCCATGGATTGGCCGTTACAGTCTGGAGAAAGCATTCAGGACTTATCTCGTTTGATTTACCCGAAAAGCCAGCGTATGCAGCAGCATTTTATTGCTGAGACAATCAGGCTTAATCGTGAAAATCAGCTTGATCTGCATCCGACTACGGCTTTTGAGCAGCAGCAACAGATTTTAATTCCGAGCATCAAGCAGCTATCCAGAAAAAGCAGGGCAGGCGCTAGGCGCTAAATTATTGCTAACAAGCAACTCTGAATTAAGGACTTGAAAATTTAAGAGATGTTTGCACGAAGTCTCTTTGACCTAAATTCTATCTATTCCGTCATTCCGGCCTTCGCGCCACAGGTACTCCGATTTGCTAAGCGCCAAAACGCTTGCAAAATCCTATGCTGGAATGACGTTTTATTAAAAATTGTACCAACCATTTGGTTCATGCAGAGCTTTCTACAAGTTCAGTGCGGGTCTTCGATTATCAGGTTTAGCTAGTAACAGATGTACATCCCCCAAGGCGCGCTCCTCAAAACCACCTTCGCAGTAGCATAAGTAGAATTCCCACATTTTGATGAACTCTTCAGAGTAGCCAAGCTTGCGCACCTGCTGGAGGTTGTCAAAGAAGTTTTTGCGCCACATTGTTAGGGTCGTGGCGTAATGAGGGCCAATATCCTCTAGGTTTGTCATGCGCAGGTCTGTCATCTTGGTAATGCTGTCCAGCATTGCGGTGTTAGATGGAATGCAGGAGCCCGGAAAAATATAACGTTGTATAAAATCTACGGATTTTTTAGCACTCTCGTAGCGTTGATCCGCAATTGTAATTGCTTGTATTAGTGCCAGGCCGTTGGGTTTGAGCAGGTCGCTGACTTTTGCGAAATAGGTGTCGTAAAACTGGTAGCCGACTGCCTCGATCATCTCAATTGAAACCAGCTTGTCATATTGCCCTTGCAAATGGCGATAGTCGTCAAGCAGCAGCGTGATCTGCTCGCTTAAACCGGCTGCTTCCACGCGCGCCTTGGCCATTTCGAATTGCTGTTTTGAGATGGTGGTCGTGGTGACTTTGCAACCGTAATTTTTTGCAGCATAAATCGAGAATCCGCCCCAGCCGGTACCTATTTCGATCACATGATCGCCAGCTGACAGATCTAGCTTGTCACAGATGGTTTTAAGTTTTAGCTCAGAGGCCTGCTGCAGTGTCTTGGTGTTTTCATTGAACATGGCACTGGAGTACATCATGGTCGGGTCCAAAAACAGCTGGAACATGTCGTTACCCAGATCATAGTGCGCGGCGATATTTTTGCGGCTGCCTTCAGTGGTGTTGCTGTTCAGCCAGTGCAGAACACGCATGATGGGTTTGGTAAGCCACTGATAGCCGCCTTCCAGCGTATCCATCACCGACTGGTTGATACACATGAGGCGAATTACATTCGTGAGGTTGTCTGCCGTCCAGTAACCCAACATATAGGCTTCGCCGGCACCAATACTGCCGCCGAATGCAATTTCGCCGTAAAAACGCGCATCATGTACATGAATCACGGCATGCAGCGCATGCTCATTATCGCCAAAGCAATAAGTTTCGCTACCTTCAATCAGTATCAGTCTGCCAATTTTGAGATTGTTGAGATTGCTTAATATCTGTGATTTAGCGAATCCGGCAACCCATTTGGAACGGCTTTTTTGTTTTAGACTGGCAGTGAGCAACTCTTGCTGTGATATAGAAATTGGCATAACTATTTCTCTGTTAATTCTGGATGTGAATAAAATGGAACGCGCTTTAGCTTTAAAAGCAGTGCGTTCCAGTAAATACCTACAACTACCTTGAGTGTCATGAACGGATAGCTGATAAGTAGCTGGTTGAGGCGTGACGGGCTGATTTCCATGCGCTGCAGATCAAGGGTGGCATTGAACATTTGAGTGTTGTTTTGCAGATTTGTCATGTGAATCTGCACATCGTCATCTTGCATCGAAAATGACCAGTCATATTTGATATCCATAGGCATAAACGGTGACACATGAAACGCTTTGTCGAACTTGAATGCCGATGTGTTTTCATTATTGCCTAGTGACGTTTTTTCAAAGTCATGCACGTAGGCATAGTCTTCACCCCATGGCGTATTGGTAATATGGCTGACCATAGCATGTAATTTATTACTGTTAGCTTCGAAGCAGTAATAGAACGTCACCGGATTAAAACAGTGGCCGAAATAGCGCATATTGGTAAGCATGCAGATATTGCCCTGCGGCCGTTTACCTGTAGCCTGAAATACCAGATCTGCAATGGATTGCCTGAGCGGAACATCAGGGTCGCCATAATAGTCGGAGCGGTTAAACCATGCCAGATTTTTGCGCTGGTAAGACCAGAACCTGCAGGCACTGAACAGCGTCGGCAGTTCATCCAGATTCAAATACATCATGAATACTTTGTAGTTGAAGGCGTGACGCTTAGGGCTCCACCGCTGATGGAACACCTGGCCGGTATAAATCGCGCTTTTGGTATTATCCATCACTATAATTCACGACAATAACGCTCAAAATGTTTAAGCGCTTCCAGTGCGCTTACTACGCCATCTTCATGAAAGCCATTGCGCCAGTAAGCGCCGGCATATCCGGTGCGATTAATACCGCTGATCTCGGCATGCCGTGCCTGTGCTGCGGCGCCGGTGACGGTATAAACCGGATGCATGTAATCGATACGTTTGATTACTTTGGGCGGGGCTATTCCGGCGGTGTGGTTCAGCGTCACTAATAGCGGGTCATGTGACTCAATGCCTTGAAGAATGTTCATGTTATAGGTAACGGCAACGCGCTCCGAAGGCGGTTTGGTAACATGGTAGTTCCATGCGGCCCAGGCTATTTTTTTCCTGGGCAAAAGTGATAAATCGTGATGCAAGAACACGCTATTGTGCTGATAAGGTATTGCACCTAGCACTTCAGCTTCAGCCGCTGAGGGATCATTTAGCATGCGCAAGGCCTGATCGCTATGGCAGGCAAAAAACACGTAATCGAATGTTTCTTCTTTATTGAATCTGGGTTTGATGCGCACTGAGCCCTTAAGGCGGCGCACGCTTTCAATCGGTGTATTAAGGCGTATGCGGTCGATGAACGGCGCAGTGAGCGCTTTTACATAACTTGCAGAGCCACCGGCAATGGTGCGCCACTGCGGACGGTCATTCACGGTGAGCATACCGTGGTGATGAAAGAAGCGTACAAAGAAACGTGCCGGAAACTCCAGCATTTGTTTGGCATCGGTCGACCAGATTGCCGAACCCATCGGAATGATGTAGTAGTCGATAAACTGCTGGCTGTAGCCGCCCTGTTTGAGGTAATCACCGAGTCTGATCTCGTTGCCTTCAGCCAATAGCTCCAGCGAGCTTTTATTGAAACGCAGAATATCCTGAATCATTTTATGGAATGACGGCCGGAACAGATTCATACGCTGCGCGAACAAGCTGTTTAAACTGGTGCCGTTATATTCTAGACCGGTATCTTCACAGCGCACACTGAAGCTCATACTGCTGGGGCGCCATGCTACGTTAAGCTCGTCTAGCAATGCAATGAAGTTGGGGTAGGTGCGGTCATTGAAAACAATAAATCCTGTATCAACCGAAATGTCCTGTCCTTCATGCCGGATGTTATGCGTATGCGTATGGCCACCGATATACTGCTCGGCTTCGAACACGGTGATTTCATGCTGTTTGTGCAAATGATGGGCAATTGCGTTGCCTGCAATGCCGCTACCGATAATGGCGATTTTCAATCCGGTTTGCTTTCTAATCCATTAATGATTATGAATCTTTTTGGATTCACGAATATCATGCGGAACCGTGCGCAGGTCCCAGATCAGGCCAAATGCTGAAAGCAGCTTGAGCCCATAATAAGTCAGGTCGATTTCCCACCAGTAAAAGCCCTGACTAGCAGAAGCCGGGTAGTGATGATGGTTGTTATGCCAGCCTTCGCCCAGCGTCATGATTGCAATCAGCAGATTGTTGCGGCTCTGGTCTTTGGTTGCATAACGGCGTTTACCCCATACATGCGCCAAGGAATTCACCGTAAATGTGGCGTGGTAGAGCACAACCGTTGATATCAAAAATCCCCATACAAAAAGCTGCATGCCGTTGGTGCTCAATTCAGGATGGGCAAGCGCTAGCCAGTCACCAAAAAGATAAATGCCGATGCCTAGTAGTAGTGGAACAACGATGTCAAAGCGATCCAGTAAGCGCAGTTCTACAAATGACGCTAGCTCTTTTACGCGATGGGTTTGCGTGATGAAATTTCTGGAGGCCAGAAACCAGCCGACGTGGCTCCATAAAAAGCCATGCTGCAACGGCGAATGAGAGTCTTTATGGTCATCGGCATAGGCATGATGATGCCTGTGGTGCGATGCCCACCATAGCGGGCCGCGCTGTACGGCACTTGCGCCGAGCACTGCCAGAATAAACTGAACCGGGCGTGAGGTGCGGAAGGCCTTATGTGAAAAATAGCGATGATAGAATCCGGTTACCGCAAACATGCGTAACGCATATAGTGCCAAAGCAAAACCTGCTGCAAACCAGCTGAAACCCACCCAGAACACCGCGAGGCATCCTGTATGCAGCAACACGAACGGGATTACGCGCAGCCAGTCAATATCAGACCAGTTGTCTTTTGGTGCTGAGGCATCAACCAGTATTTCAGCAGCTACTGCTTTATTGTCAAACCATGAAATAATTTTCTTAAACATAGCATTCTCTATGGATTCACTTTAGTTATGCGGTACCCGACGCAGTTTTTGCATGTCATATCCCATATCGCTAACCTTCTGCACTAGCCCCTGGTAAGCCTCATCGCTCAGGTGCGGTGTTCTGGCCATAATCCATACATAATCGCGCGCGTTGCGGGCAATGATGGTTTCGGTATAGTTTTCATCCACATGTGCGATCAGGTATTCTGCCTTGATTGGCCAGATAAACTGCATACCCCAGCGCGCGTTTCCGCTATTCTCAACAACAAAGCCGCGTGGATTATAGGTTTTTACCTTGCCATCGAGGCTGCCTTTGTTGAATGTAAATGTGGTTGCGATCGTGCCGTCATCATCCAGCTTGTAGCTTTCAATTGCATTGAAAGACTCGGTTTCAATTGCAGTCGGAATCGCTGCGATCACATACCATGACCCCATGAATCTCTGGATATCGACTTGCGGCACGGTAGCGATCTGTGGTTTTTGGTTACTTGCGCAGGCGCAAAACAGGCTTGTTAATATTGTCATAATCAATAGCTTCTTTAGTGTCATAATATTCATGGGTGCATTACCTCAGTTTGTAATTGATGACGTAGCCTTCAGGCGTAATCGATTTGAGCGCTACCCAGTCAAGGTTGTCGGAGCGGTACCATAGCTCAATGTTGAGTTTGGGCTTGCCGGCCAGACTGGCATCTAGCTTGTAACGCAGCGCTTCGATTTTTTTTCCTTTTACATCCAGCATCTCGCTGCCTGTTTTAATAATTTTGGTATCCAGCCACTCGGCGTTTTGCGGATTCAGAAGTTTTGTCTGCTGCAGCATCGTTTGCGACCAGTACGCAAACGTCATCGCACATCCCGGCAGTACCTGCTTTTGCTTACCGTCATCGACTACAAAGCGTTCGCTATCGGCCGCGCCTTTTACTTTGGTTGCAACATCATTTTCCAGCGTACTGGCTTCAAGCTGTTTGAGGCAGCCATCCTGCCATTGTTCCACTGCGGTGTGGTTGTATTGGTAGGCGTTGATGAACAGCACCTTTACATTGAATTTTGCCTGACTCACAAGTTCGTTGGTTTCGCTTAACTTGAAAGTATGCTGGCCGATTCTGGTTTTATCCAGATAAACATCAAAATTCCATTCTTTGGCAAACGCGGCATTCGATACTATTAATCCCAGAACAGTTGCTGCTAGTATTCTCATGATCATTTTCTTCCCTTTAAACGTCCCGGGATAAACGCATTGGTAGTACGGATGTAATCTGCATATTGAGGACGGCGCTCCGCGATGTCCTGTTCCAGTAGTGAAACGCCGCTTACTTTAAGCAGCAGCAATGTCATTAACAATGCAGACGGAATAGCCCACCATGCGCCCGCAGCAAGTGCTATCAGATAAAAGCCCCACCAGACACAGCTCTCGCCAAAATAGTTAGGATGGCGGCTGTAGCGCCAAACACCGCTATTCAGTACCTTGGATTTATTTTGCGGATTGGTCTTAAAAATACTTAACTGCCAGTCAGCTACTGTCTCCCATACTAAACCAAAGCACAAAAATACAATACCGATAATATCCAGAATATTCATCGGCGCAGCAGAATTCAACGCACCTAGTAAAGGCAAAGAAACGACCCATGCAAGTACTGCCTGCAGTCCGAATACGATATATATGCTTTTGAAAGCAAAACCCGGTGAATTGTTGCTGCGTATGGCGGAATAGCGGTGATCTTCATGCGGTCCCCAGTTGCGCCACGTCAGATACACACACAACCTTACAGCCCACAATGTGAGTAGAGACAACACGATCAGCGATCTGGTGTTCAAGTCTGCCATCTGGCTCGCATAGGTAAAACCTGCAACTAAGAAGAACAGGCTCCACATGCTGTCTACATGCGTGACGTTGTTGCGGTATAAGCTGATGAGCCAGCCCACAAAGCCAAACGCAAGCATCGCATACAGTCCGTACAGATAAAGTTGCCAGTTCATGTACTATGCTCCGTTTCAGCTCGATTGATATGTTTAGCCAGATATAAAAGCGTAGGCGTGATTACAGCCCAGCCAACAGATAAAGCGATATAGGAAGTGCTGCTAGGTAGAGTAACTGCCCCGATATTCTGTGCACCGAAATAAGCGAGCGGGCCGCCGGAGGCGCCAAATAACACGGCAATCAGATAGCGCCCTTGCATCCAGGCCAGACTCAGGTTGAGTGTGGAGGCAAATGCAAGCCATAGCGCCAGAATCCACACCGGGACCAGCGATGTGCTCCAACCGTGCTGCTGGTATGCTATTAACTGCATTAACAGCATGGCCTGATCAAAGCAGGCACCAATCAGCAGCGCCGCAAACATGAGCAGCATCTCCGGTTTTACCCGCTTGGACTGATACAGATGCCAGCCCGTGGTCATTAATGTCACGGTAACGCCGAGCCATGGCATACCATACGCTGCACCGATGACACAAGCAAACCAGGCAAGCTGAAATAATAAAAAATTGGCAAGCAGCATGTTATAGCGGTCGTTCAAATTGATAATGTGTTACCCACCATTCTTGACCGTGGCGATATCCAAACAGTTCTGCACAGGCCATATAAAATATACGCCAGCGGTTACGCCATTGATTGGTATTTTCTGCACCATAGGTGCTTTCCAGAATCGGTGTAATTTTATCATTGTGCATATCCATATTGTCTAGCCAGGCATTGGCGGTTTTTTCATAGTGTGTACCATCCCAGCGCCAGCGTTGTTTCAGTTTCAGATGCTGCTGAAAGTGCAATGGCAGGTCGTCACTGGGCATCATGCCGCCGGAGAAAAAGAACTGGCTCATCCAGTCATCTTCACCCTGTACCTCAAAGGCATAAGGCGTACTGCGGTGCACGAAAATATGCATGAAGAATTTACCGCCGGGCAGCAGCCAGTCATGCACTTTTTTATAAAGCAGCTGATGGTTGCGCATGTGCTCAAACATCTCTATTGAAACAACGCGGTTAAATTGATGCTTGATGCCATGGTCAGTTGGATTGAACGTATTCATGTCGCATGTGATGACCTGAATATTATGTAAACCGCGCGTCTTTGCCGTGGCTTGTATATATTCACGCTGCGAGTTTGAGTTTGATACGGCAGTAATGCTGCTCTGTGGATAGTGTTCCGCCATCCATAATGTCAAAGATCCCCAGCCGCAGCCGAGTTCTAGTACTTGCTGGCCATTGGCGAGGTCGGCATGTTCACAGCTGAGTTTTAATGCATTGGCTTCAGCCTCGTCTAGTGTCTTGGTATCAGGCAGCCAGAAGCAGCTGCTGTACTTTCTGTGTTTGCCGAGGCAAAGCTGAAAGAACTCTGCGGGCACTTCATAGTGCTGGGCATTGGCGAGTTCCGGCACCAGCGCGATGGGCGACTGATTCATGGATGCGATGAAATCGGTTTCGATTCTGATGCTGCGTTCACAGTCTGCAGCGCTGATCTCGTCTAGTCTTGTTTTTGATAAGCGGCGGATACCGGAACGAATCATAAAGTCCGGTAACAGTCCTTTTTCTGCCATATTGATCGCTAAACTCGTGAGTTGCATGCCTTACCCTTTTAATTTTATTAAAATTGATTACCTAAGTTTTTTGTGTTCAAGCAAAATGTAATTAAAGTTATGCTCATTAGTCATTTTCTAAAAATTTAATTATTCTGCTGGGTAACCAGCTGTTTTCATTGTTAACAAACGGTGAATAAAATCCAACATGACCGCCTTGTTCCTGATAATCTAGTGTCACGGAATCAGAGACCTCATCCACTGTCGGCAGAAACTGCGGCGGCAGGAACGGGTCGTTTTTGGCATTGATAATCAGCGTGGGTAACGTGATATTTTTAAGAAACGGTTTTGATGCGTTCTTGCGGTAATAATCCGTAGCATCCTTGGCACCATATAAAACTGATGTCACAGCATTATCAATATCGTGGATAGTTTTTGCGTTATTAATGCGCTGGTCATCCAGCAAGCCTGGGAAACGTTTTGAAAGCGCCAGTGCTTTAGGGCGCATAGAATCTACAAACATCGGCGTATACAGGATACGGTTGAGACCGCTATCAAGCGATACAGCAGAAGCTTTCAAATCAATAGGTGCGGATATGGCAACTGCTTTGCTGATGTTCAGCATGCTGTCTGCGCCGAGTTCCCCCAGCCATTTGAGCAGAGCATTGCCGCCCAAAGAATAACCTACTGCATAAATAGGATTATCAGGATAGATAGACCGGACACGTGAAAGCATGGTGTTAATCTCCAGGCTGTCTCCGGCATAGTAGAAACGTGGCAGCCGGTTGTGTTCACCGGAACAGCCCCTGAAATGGATGACCGCACCGTGCCAACCTCTAGCTAAAGCCGCGCCCATCAGAGATTTTGCATACTGGCTTTGCGAGTTGCCTTCTAAGCCGTGAAAAATGACGATAACGGGTTTTTTTTGATTTATCAGGTCTGCCGCAAGCGTTTTAGTTAAAGAAATCTGTTTGTTAATATTGGCTGCCGGCAACTTTTCACCTAGCACATCTGCCCAGTCGACATCAATAAAATCCCCATCATTGAGTTCCCATCTTTCCCGGCGATATTTAACTTCTGAACCTGTGGATAGTAGCGATGCAATAATCGTCTGCAGGTGTCCACCCGGCAACCAGAATGGGGCTCTATATGGCTCTGCCGCATACGCATTGTTCTGAAAAAGGAATGTCGGCATCAAGAATAATAAAGCGAATGGCAGTCGCATAAAAGGTTATGAGGATTTTTATCAATAAAGTACAACCATTATCTGAGCTTATTAAACTGAATATAGTTCCCGCTCCCTCAAAATGGTTGCTTCTTCAGTAATTTCTCAAGCTCTTTGTTTTTTAATCCGTAATAGCTTTCTATTACCAAAAAATCTCCGGCCTGGGCTTTGGCAAAAGCTATTTCAAGTGCTTGCTGATAAGTCGGTGCAACTGTAATATTTTCATCTTTTATTCCGCTGCTCAGCAACCCTGTTTTAAGCAAGTTCGCTATTTGCATAGGCGCTCTGTCTCTCAAGTCAGTATAGTCAGAGCAGATAAATTCATCGAATGCAGATGCAAAAACATGGCCTATACTGGAAATAAAATCGTCCTGGCGGTCACCTGCTGCATAAAATAGGAGGATTTTCTTGCCTGCAACTTTCTGATTTTTGACATATTTTGCCAGATCATAAGCCGCAATCGGCCCATCGGCATTTGTAATTAAAAGCTTGAAAGGCAAGCCCTCGAAAAAATTCATTCTCCCAGGGTTATTTTCAGAATCTGATATGAAATTACATATCGCTATCCTGATTTTTTCAAAATCAAGCCCCATGCCATAGGCTAATGCAATTGCAAACATGGCATTAACGATTGCCGGTCGGAAGTTCCCGTCCAGAGTTGCTGGAATGTCCGCGGCAGGCAACCTGCCTATTAATTCATTGCCCCGATAAAAATTAATGACTGCAGGTGATGCATCGTCACAGAAAATAGCATATCCGTTAGCGTTAAGATGGTTTTGAACAGCCTCGTTATTAGCAGACATGCTTACCAGACACGCATGAGTTGCATGCAGATCGGGGTGCATTTTCAGGCACAGCGGATCATCTGCATTAAGAACGGCCATTTCAGTGGCAGATTTGACAACCAGGCTTTTTAGATCTGCCATTTGCTCCCTAGTATTGATTCCGCCTAATCCCAGATGATTATCATGCACATTTAATATAGCAGCGACATTGCTTTTGTCAAAAACCACCCTTTGATCCAGCAGCCCGCCTCTTGCGAGCTCAAATACAGCTGCCTGAGCGCTCCTATTCAGCAGCAGCTTGCTTGCATATTTGCAGTTGGAAGAGTCGCCGGCTCTAACCACTTTATTGCCAATAAATGTGCCTTGAGATGTCGATAGCGCTACTTTAAAGCCGGAGAAATCTAAAATGAACGCCAGCATGCGGCAGGTTGTTGTTTTGCCGATACTGCCCGTTATAAATGCGCTAGGTATTTTTAAAGGAATTTTTAGATGTATTCCACGTTTCCGAGCTTTGCTGATACGCTTCCAGCGGTATTTCCAGAGTTTATTTTGAAGATAATGATATATATTCATATATAGGCTGGCTGTGGATTTTAAGTTTTTTAGTAATGAAAAATCTCGCATTAAACTTTGAAAGGCTTTCAGGTTAAAAAATACGCTCAATCAGGGTTTTTTAGCTTTTATCTAAGTGGTCAGGAATAGTTCCAGCAGTTCATTCAAAAAGCGCTGTCCAAGCAGGGTAGGCTGTATTCGGCCTTGCTCAACTGTCAGCAGGCCTTTGTTCTGCGCTGCTTTGATGGAACATTCAAGTGTGTGCAGATTTAAGCCTGTGCGCTGCTGAAATAGATTTAATGGCACACCCTTAGTGAGCCGCAATGCATTCATCATGAATTCAAAGCCCAGTTCATCACGGCTGATTTCCCATACTTTTTCTACAGCGCTGCCCTGATTTGCCTGTTCCATATAGGCTTTAGGGTGTTTAGGTCTGGTTTCACGCGTGATTTTATCGTGGTAGCTCAGTTTGCTGTGTGCACCGGCACCGATGCCCAGATAATCGCCAAACTGCCAGTAATTAAGGTTATGTCTGGCCTGCGTACCTTTTTTGGCGAAAGCAGAGGTTTCGTAATGCTCATAATCGTGTGCAGCCAGCAGATTTTCAATCTCGATCTGCATGTCGCTGCTAGTGTCATCATCGGGCAGGCTAGGAGGTGTGCGGTAGAACGGCGTGTTGGGTTCCAGCGTCAGGTGATAGAAAGATAAATGATCAGGGCCCAGCGCAACAGCTTGTTTTGCGTCCTGCATTGCATGTTCCAGCGTCTGGTTTGGTAATGCATACATCACATCCAGATTCACGCGCTCAAAGGTTTTGAGGGCGAGTTCTGCCGCAGCAATTGCCTGCCTGTCATCGTGAATGCGTCCCAGTGCTTTCAGGTAATCGACATTAAAGCTTTGAATGCCGAGCGATAAGCGGTTAACGCCCGCGTCTTTATAGCCTGCAAAATGCGCGCTATCAACAGTGCCAGGGTTAGCCTCTAATGTAATCTCGACATCGTATTCAAGCGGAGTAAGCGCTCGCACATGGCTTAAAATTCTATCAATTGCTTCTGGAGAAAACAAACTAGGAGTGCCGCCGCCAAAAAATATGCTTTTGATTTTTCTGCCCCACACTTTGGGTGTGGCAGTTTCTAAATCCGCAATTAATGCATCGGTATAAGCGGCCTCAGGAATTTCACCATTTTTGAAGCGGCTTTCATGCGAGTTAAAGTCACAGTATGGGCATTTACGCACACACCATGGAATGTGGATGTAGAGTGACAGTGGCGGCGGATTGGTTAACCCTGAAACAGTCGCTTCACCTGCAAGCGGCGCAATTGTATTAATCGGTTGCGGATTGAAATTACCTGCAGCTTTGATTTCAATAATCTTTTTGATACTAACTTACCTTTTTGTAGGGATTGATTAGTGAATCAACCAACGCATGCAAGGCATCACGCATCTGCTGTTCGGATACTTCCATCAGCAGGCCATCTTCGAGTGCGTCTTGTGCAATTTGTTTAATTTCGTCAAAGTTTTCGGTCATCACTTTGACTTTTTCGGTACATGAAACTACGCTCTGATCATCGCGTACCCATTTAGGCCACGTAGTTTTGTTAGGACTACTCATTGCTCAGCCTTTCCAGTTTCTGCAGCAGTTTAGCCATGGCGTGACCGCGGTGGCTGATGCGGCTTTTGATCTCTAACGGTAGTTCTGCTACAGTTTTACCGGTTTTGTCGTCCAGAAATAAAGGGTCATAACCAAAGCCGTCGCTGCCGCGATATTCGCGCAGAATAATACCCTGCCAGCTACCTTCAGCAATGATAGGTTCAGGGTCGTGCTCATGGCGTACCAGCACCATGACACAATAAAAGTGCGCGTGGCGATTGGAGATGCCGCTCATTGCCTGCAGCAGTTTGTCATTATTGCGTTCATCCTGCGTAAGCAGACTATTCGGCTGGTTTTTGCCGGCATAGCGCGCGGATAATACGCCAGGTGCGCCTTGCAGCGCTTCGACACACAAGCCGGAGTCGTCCGCCAGCGCCGGTAAGCCGGTATGTTTGCTGGCATGGCGTGCTTTTGCCAGTGCATTTTCAATAAACGTGCAGTGCGGTTCTTCGCACTCAGGTACGTTGAATTCAGATTGCGGAATAATCTCGAGATTTAGCGCGCTAAGTATGTGTTGAATCTCGCGTAATTTACCTTTGTTGCCAGTGGCAATGACCAGTTTCTTAATCACTCAAAACCTCTTTTTGTTTGTCAGTGAGTTGTTTGATGCCAAATGCGGCTAAATCCAGCATCGCATCCATAGCTTCACGCGAGAACGGTTCGCCTTCGGCCGTACCCTGAATTTCCACAAAGCCGCCGCAGCCAGTCATGACCACATTCATATCGGTGTCGCAGTCTGAGTCTTCAATATAGTCCAGATCAAGCACTGCTTGGCCCTGATGCATGCCGACAGAAATCGCTGCAACGGAATCTTTGAGCGGTGACTGTGTAATTTTACCGCTTTTGAGGAGGGTGGAGATAGCATCATGCAGCGCTACATAAGCACCGGTAATACTGGCGGTGCGGGTGCCGCCGTCAGCCTGGATTACATCGCAGTCAATCTGGATACTGCGCTCACCAAGTTTTTCCAGATCAATAATGGCGCGCAAGGAGCGACCGATCAGGCGCTGAATTTCCTGTGTCCGGCCGGATTGTTTACCTTTTGCGGCCTCCCTGTCCATACGGCTGCCGGTTGAACGCGGAAGCATGCCGTATTCGGCGGTTACCCAGCCCTGACCTTTACCTTTGAGAAAGCCGGGGACTTTTTCATCAATGCTGGCGGTACAAAGTACATGGGTGTCACCAAATTTCACTAAAACAGAGCCTTCGGCATGCTTAGTGTAGTGACGGATGATTGCTACATCACGCAATTGGTTGAGCGCACGCTGGCTGGGTCGAATATTGTTTGCGTTACTGGATGACATCAGTTGAATCCTGCTATAAAAAATTGATTAAGTACGTTTTGTTTTTTGCAATGCGATCTGTATTTCCGCGATGGTTCTTTCAATGTCTTCATCACTCAGGTCGTCCGCCTGGCTGGGGTCTGTTGCACCGTCAAAGTCGCTGCGCGTATGCGGATTCATGATGGTCGTTGAAAAGCCCATAGGCAAGGTGATGGTTGAAACCGCATCATCACTATGCAGCTTATCTCCCCATTGCAGGCCAATTGCGCTCATGTTGTCGCCTTTTTCAGCACTGCTTGCTTCTGCCAAGCTAAGCAGCCTTGTCACATTCTCTTCAATCGAAGATCCGCGCAACACCTGTTTAATCTGTTCATCGCCAACCGCTCCCCATAAGCCATCGGTGCAAAGTAAGACGGTGTCGCCTTCGAGTAGTTCTTGCCGGTCTGCCAGTTCAATTTTAGGTGGTACATCACCGCCCAGACAACTGTAAATTTTATTACGATAGGGGTGATTCGCCATTTCCGCTCTGGTAATCATGCCCTTGTTATAGAGTGACTGTACAATTGAATGGTCTTCAGTACGATACAGTAAATGACCATCACGGAAGTGATAGAGGCGTGAATCCCCGGCATGTGCACAATACAGCATGCCGCGCTGTACAACTGCGGCTACGATAGTCGTGCGCGGTGCTTCCAGCATGTCTTCATCATGCGCTAATTGGTCAATCATGCTGTGTATTAGCTGGATTTGTTCGATCAGGAATTTAGCTGGGCTCGACAGTGAGGGCACTGCCAGCCGATGAAATGCATCTGTCATCGTCGTGACGGCCAGCTGCGCTGCTACTTCACCATGGCGATGCCCGCCCATGCCGTCCGCAATGACTAGCAGCAGGGCATCTTTGCTATAAGAGTAAGCTAGCCGGTCCTGATTGTAAGGACGTGGGCCTTGGCGGCTGTTTTGAAAGATAGTGAATTTCATGATGATTTTTTGGGGCTGGGTGAATTATTTTTATTTAGCGCATTAATGAATTTATTTACAAGGCCGGTTTTTGGCTTTGGCTTATGTGGTGCTTCCATTAATGATTTTTGCAGTGAAAAGACACTTTGCGGACGTTTTAAATAATCCAGATCCAGACAATTATCGATAATTTCGAGTAATTCCTGAGAGTAGTGATCTTTACCTATTTTTACGGCAGACACCAGCGTATCTTTTTTTAAACGCTGATCTGCTGATATTGGAGAATTCCGTGCCAGGCACGAATACATGGTAGCGCCTATGCTGTAAATATCGCTCCAGGGGCCCAGCAGTTTTTTGTCATAGTAATGCTCAGGTGAGGCGAAGCCGGGTGTGTAACTCGGTGAAATCTTTGTTTGTGTCTCGCTTAAAGCCTGGCGCGATGAACCGAAATCCAGCAGTACCGGAGAGCCATCAAGCCGAATGTATATATTTGCGGGTTTAATATCCAGATGCAAAAGTTTATGTGTGTGTACTTCACGTAAGCCATTAGATAACTCACTGAAAACTCGCCGTATGAAGTTTTCTGAAACTGGCTCAGCTTGTTCCAGAATATAAGCTTGTAGGGACTTGCCTCGTTCATATTGCATGACCATATAAACGGTATCATTGGCACGGAAGAAATTTACCACTCGCACGATGTTCTTGTGCTCGATTTTGGCTAGCGTCAGACCTTCATCAAAGAAACTTTTGAGACCGTGCCTGAACATTGCAACATCTACAGTATTGGGTTGTACGGTTGCATTTTCGTCACGTAAGGCTATTGATGACGGCAGATATTCTTTAATCGCAACAAAGTTTTTATCTTTGTCGTGCGCCAGATACACGAAGCTGAATCCGCCATAACTCAAGACTTTTTTGATTTCATAATCTTGTAATTTGTAACCGGCGGGTAATGCTAAATTCTTATGAGGAGTAGACACTTTGTTAATAATTTCTTTAGGGCTTTTCTATAAATACATTTTTCGGGCGCATTACTTCGTTGCGACTACATTTTAAATGTTCTCGCAACGTCGCTGTATACGACATATTATCTCTGTTCCTGTGTTCCGCGCGCCTGGTACTGCATCCCGAACTCTGCATTTTTAGAAGCACCCTTAACTATAATCGATTGTTAATATGTGTATTTTTATAATCACTGGTCTGGCGTTCAAACTTCGATTTAATTAGCCAATATAGCGCGTAATTGACTGTAATTAAAGTTTTTTTGATGCAGTAATTGCTAGAATTTCACTAAAGTTTCGCTATAACTTCATTCAGATGGCTATTTTATGACAATCTTTAATGCTTTATATTCGTATGAAATAGCGAGTGTTTGGTAACATTGAACCCATTATAAAAATAACAGCTTTAATTTGTTGAATTAGGAAAATTAACATGACTTATAGTATGACTGGCTTTGCTGCATTAGAGCAGCAGATAGAAGGTGCGACGCTTTTATTAGAGCTGCGTGCTGTGAACAGCCGTTATCTGGATTTGCATTTTAAACTGGATGAAACGCTAAAGAGCTTTGAGCCGCAGATCAGAGAGCTGATTGGCGCGCAATTAAGCCGTGGCAAAGTTGAATGCAAAATCAACCTGATTCAGCGTACCCAATCAGCACAGGCGCCACAGTTAGATGAGCAGCTAATGCAGCAGTTAGCTGCAATGCAAATAAAAACCCAGCAATTCTTTCCGCAAAGCCGCGCGCTGAGTGTGGCAGATATTTTGCGTTGGCCTGGTGTAGTGCAGCACGAAGAATTAAGCCACGAATCACTGGCAGAAGATATCAAAAAACTTGTATCCCAAGGCTTGCATGACCTCACTGCATCACGTGCGCGTGAGGGTGAAAAAATGAAAGCCTTGATTCTGGACAGGCTGGAGCAAATAGAAGCGCTGGTTGCTAAAGTAAAGCCGCTGCTGCCGCAACTCAATAAAGAGTATCAGGTCAAGCTGGAACTTAAATTGCAGGAAACGATTAAAACCGTAGATCAGGAGCGTATTGCACAGGAGCTGGTACTGTTCGCACAGCGCATCGATGTTGACGAGGAGCTAAGCCGGTTGACTGCACATGTTTCAGAAGTGAAGCGCATTCTGAATGCTGACGCGCCTGCCGGGAAACGTCTGGACTTCCTGATGCAGGAACTTAACCGTGAAGCCAATACACTGGGTTCCAAATCAGTATCAGTGCATACAACGCAAGTATCAATGGAGTTGAAAGTGCTCATTGAGCAGATGCGCGAGCAGATCCAGAATATTGAGTAGTCATCAGCAAGCAGCCATTACAGTAAAATTTTGATAAATGAAATCTTTGCAAAGCTAAGCTGATGGTTTATTGTGAGTTTTTTTTAGTAGCATTCAAATTTAGATCGGTATTATTGATATGACGTCAGGCAATCTTTTTATTATTTCAGCTCCCTCAGGCGCAGGCAAAACCAGCCTGATCAAAGCCTTGCTGGCTGAAGACAAAAATGTAGCACTTTCAATTTCACACACGACGCGTAAACCTAGACCGGGTGAAGAAAATGGTGTTGATTACCATTTTGTAGATGAGACTACATTTTTGTTGATGCTGGGTGAGGCGCAGTTTCTGGAAAGTGCGCATGTGCATGGTGCCCGTTACGGTACTTCGCAATGTGCAGTAGATGCGCTGTTAAAAGCCGGACAAGACGTTATTCTGGAAATTGACTGGCAAGGTGCACAGCAGGTGCGCCGCTTGTATCCGGATGCAATCAGCATATTTGTGCTGCCGCCCTCCATCGAAACACTGGAGCTGCGCTTGAACAGCCGTGGGCAGGATAGTCAGGAGACAATCGCAAATCGGGTTGCTGCGGCACGTGAGGAAATGAGCCACGTTGGGGAGTTCGATTATGTTACAATTAACCATTATTTTGAAGAAGCGCTGCAGGATATTCGTGCAGTGATTCGTTCACGCCGGCTTGTAGCCGCCAAACAGTTGCAGCATAACGCTGCACTAATCGAGACACTTACTTAGTTAGCACTCGTTAAGCGCTTTTAATTAAACAACAGGAATATATCAATATGGCACGTATTACAGTAGATGATTGTTTGGAAAAAATCCCTAATCGTTTTGAATTGACTCTGGTTGCAGCTTACCGCGCACGTCAATTACATAATGGTGCAGAGCCTTTAGTCAATGTGCAGAATTCTCGCGATAAATCTACAGTGATTGCATTGCGTGAAATTGCTGCCGGTAAAGTGGGCGTTGAAGTTTTAGCGCGCATACACGCCTAATATCCGGTGTGTTGCTAACATCAGCTAGCAAATTATCAGTTCTGATAGCGAAGTACCATGTCAAAAACCGCACAAAATCTTAAAGCGGAATTATCAAAATCAAGTTCGGCGCCCTTGTTGCCTGCGGACAGCGAGGGCTCAGCTTTAAGTATTCGCCTCAAGCAGTATTTCAAACCGCAGGATATAGAGCAGGTATTTGAAGGCTATCGATATGCCGACAAAGCGCATGAGGGTGTCGTGCGTAAAACCGGTGAGCCTTACATTACACATCCGGTTTCTGTGGCCTGCATACTGGCAGATTTGCATATGGATGTGCCGACGATTCTGGCGGCGTTGCTGCATGATGTCGTGGAAGATACGCATATCACCACAATAGATATCAAGGACAAATTCGGTTTGCAAGTAGCCGAGTTGGTGGATGGAGTAACCAAGCTCGACAAAATCGAATTTCAAAGTGCCAGCGAAGCGCAGGCAGAGAATTTTCGTAAGATGCTGCTCGCTATGTCACAGGATGTGCGCGTGATTCTAGTGAAACTGGCTGACCGTTTACATAACATGCAGACTCTGGAAGCCATGCGTCCAGAAAAGCAGAAGCTGATTGCAAAAGAAACGCTGGATATTTATGCGCCGATTGCGAACCGGCTAGGTTTAAATTCGGTGTATCAGGCGCTGGAAGATCTCAGTTTTCAGTATCTGCACCCGATGCGCTTTAACGCAATTTCCAAAGCGGTCATGGCGGCGCGCGGTAATCGCAAGGAAGTCATCAGCAAGGTGCTGGAGTCTATTCAGCACCAACTGAAAGTGTTTCATGTAGATGCTGAAGTCACCGGGCGTGAAAAACATCTCTACAGTATCTATAAAAAAATGACGCGCCAGGCAACGCCGTTTTCACAGGTTTATGATATCTATGGTTTTCGTATCATTGTTAAGGATCTGCCGAACTGCTATCTGGCATTAGGTGCGTTACATGCGCTTTTTAAACCTATCCCCAGCAAATTTAAAGACTACATCGCAATTCCCAAGGCCAATGGTTATCAATCATTGCACACCACACTGCTAGGACCGTTCGGTACGCCTATTGAGGTACAGATTCGCAGTGCGGAAATGCACAATATTGCAGATGCGGGTGTGGCAGCGCACTGGCTTTATAAATCAAGCGATGCGCAATTGACGGTATTGCAGCAGCAAACACATCAGTGGTTGCAGCGCTTGCTGGATATTCAAAGCGAGAGTTCAGACTCTCTGGATTTTCTGGAACACCTGAAAGTTGATCTGTTTCCAGATGAAGTGTATGTGTTTACGCCTAAAGGCACCATTCTGGCATTGCCTAAACGCGCAACCGCGGTTGATTTTGCCTATGCGGTGCATTCGGACATCGGCAACAGCTGTGTTGCCGTGCGTATCAACCATGAACTGGCGCCATTGCGTACCGAGTTGAAAAACGGTGATCATGTTGAAATCATTACTGGATCACTCGCCAAACCTAATCCTGCCTGGTTGAATTATGTCGTGACTGGCCGCGCACGTGCGCATATCCGTCATTTCCTGAAATCCCAGCAATCCAGTGAAGCGGCGCAGATTGGTGAGCGTATGCTTCATCAGGCCTTGCGTGCTTTGCATGTAGACCCCAAGCAGATTTCTGATGAAAACTGGCAAAAGCTGATACGTGATTACGGCGTCATTACAAAATCAGAGATTCTGTCAGAGATTGGCCTTGGCAAGCGCCAAAGTGTCATGGTGGCGCATCAGTTACTGTCAACAACAGATGGTCATGTGGAGAAGCACACCAAGCTACCAGCAAATGCGTTGGATACGATTACGGTGCGCGGCACCGAGGGCATGGCCGTGATGTTTGCTCCTTGCTGTCATCCGATTCCAGGCGATCCGATTTTAGGTTTTATTAATAAAGATAAAGGTCTGGTTATTCATACGCATGATTGCCCTAGCGTACGTAAATTCAAGTTGGACCCCGATAAATGGCTGGATGTAGAGTGGGAGCCGGAAAGCACACGCCTGTTTAAAACCAATCTTAATCTGACGGTTGCCAACCAGCCCGGCATGCTGGCAAAAATTGCAGCAGGTATCGCCGATGCCAATTCCAATATTGATAGCGTCAGTGTAGAGGAGTCTGATGGTAGCGCTTATGCGAATCTTTATTTTACCGTGCAGGTCAAAAACCGGGTGCATCTGGCAGAGTTGATGCGCAGTCTGCGTAAAATACCTGATGTAGTACGTATTAACCGTACTAAAGGCAGTGTTAACGGCAAGTTTGGAACCACAAAGGTCAACTTGTAGTAATTAACTCGCAAAAATTAATTTTTAACTAAGTAACAACATCAATTATGACAACTCAATCAAATTCAAAACAAATCATTCAAACACAAGGAGCACCAGCTGCTATCGGTACCTATTCACAGGCGGTTAAAGTGGGTAATACCGTATATTTATCAGGCCAGATCGGCTTGGATCCGGCAAGTATGCAATTGGTAGATGGTATCGAAGCACAGGTACATCGTGTGTTCACAAATCTTAAAGCAGTTGCTGAAGCTGCCGGCGGTAGTTTGGGTGATGTGGTGAAGTTGAATATCTTCTTAACGGATTTATCACACTTCGTTCTCGTGAATACTATTATGGCAGAGTACTTTAGCCAGCCTTACCCTGCGCGTGCTGCAGTAGGTGTAGCTTCATTACCGCGCGGCGCGCTGGTTGAAGCTGACGGTGTGATTGTGCTTTAGGCATCATTACTGGTTGCGTGAACAGTTTCTTATCTTCATTGCCCGCAGGGCTGCCAATTCAAGTCGATGATGGATTGGCAGCGCATCTAGAAGGTTTTCGGTTGCCAGATGTTTCCTTTGCATCTACAAATGGAGAGTTAGTTAACCTATCCCGATATCAGCAAAAGTTAGTCATTTATGTTTATCCTCTCACCGGCAGGCCGGATGTCGCACTTCCTGAAGGTTGGGATGAAATACCTAGAGCAAGAGGATGTACGCCGCAGGCTTGTGATTTCAGTAACTATTATCAGGAGTTGCAGGCATTAAACACTGA
>JBFZCQ010000109.1:0-5012 GCA_041307905.1 Methylotenera sp. | reverse complement strand
TTACATTATGCGCCGACCGAGAATTAATACCCTATTGCTGGTCATGAATGCAGAGTCAGTAAAATCATGAATCTGGATAATTGCTACGCCGTTTAGTCTTTATGATTAAACGCTGCAAATACAGAAGCAGCGACAATAAGAGCACCACCTGTCCATTCATATATATTCATCGTTTCATCCGTCAGGAAGTAAGCGGCAGTCGCGGCCACTACCAATTCAAATAAAAATAAAACCGAAGCTCTGGTAGCTTTGATTAAAGTTACGCCATATTGCACAAATATAGTAGCCGCTATCAGCAATACTGCTATCAGCACCATTACTAGACAATTAGATAGAGTAAGCGTCGCCGGTGACAACAAAGAAACCTGCATCAGCGGCATCGCAATCAGACAGACAACGATCACGCCTACCCATATCGCAAACGATTTTGCACGCAGACTTAAATGCACAGACTTTCTTGTCATCACATTTGTGAGTGCGAAGCCAAATCCCGAAGAAAGCCCCAGCCACTCTGCGGTATTCCTCGGCACTGGAAAACCACTTAAAGCGGGGTCATACAGCATGATATAAGCGCCTAATAGCGATGTAACTATGGCAATCATCCCTGCCAGATGAGTCTCTTCTTTCAGCCAGAAGTGTGCGAGTATCAATGTCCATAGTGGAGATAAGTAAAACAGCAGCATTACCCGCATTACTTCACCGTCAATAATTGCCAGCACGTAACTAAGGTTAGTCCACCCAGCAACCAGACTCAGCAGAATAATACTCAAGGGTAACCTAAATACCCCACGCCAATGCTTTGAAAAATAGAGTGCAGCCAGTATTACTGCAATAGAGTAAGTATAGAAGCTGGAAACAATTCCAGAAACGCCAGCATCAGACATGATGCGATATGGGTACCAGACGATGCCCCAGCAAAGCGCACCAAAAAGCAGACCAAATACCGCAAAAGAGTTTTTATTATCGTTATTGCTCATTATAATGACGTTTATGAATCCTAATTTAAATTTACTGCAGCCATACCCTTTTCAGCGCCTGCGCGATCTGTTTAAAGGCATTACTCCAAACGCGGCTTTTACACCCATTAATTTATCAATCGGTGAACCCAAGCATGCGACACCGCAACTGGTAAAAGATGCACTGGTGAATAATCTTGCCGGATTAGCTAATTATCCCACGACTATCGGTTCAATTGAGTTGCGTGAAGCAATTTCCAGCTGGATCAGAAGTCGCTATGGCATTCCTGCATTGAGTGCGGAAAAGGCAATACTGCCCGTCAACGGGAGCCGTGAAGCATTGTTTGCCTTTGCCCAGGTGATCATTGATACTACAAAAAAAGATCCGGTGGTGATTTCACCGAACCCGTTTTACCAAATTTATGAAGGCGCGGCATTTTTGGCCGGAGCTACCCCTTATTTTCTGAATACATTACCGCATTCAGACCCTGAACATAACCATGTAATGGATTTTTCAAGCGTACCCACCGAAGTGCTGGCGCTCACCCAGCTTGTATTTGTGTGCAGTCCGGGCAATCCATCAGGTAAGGTCATGAGTCTGGCGCAATGGAAAAATGTTTTTGAGTTATCAGACAAATATGGTTTTGTAATTGCCGCAGATGAATGTTATTCAGAGATTTATTTTGATGAAGCCAACCCGCCTCTAGGCGCACTGCAGGCTGCTCATCAATTAGGCCGAGATTATAAAAACTTGGTCGTGTTCAGCTCACTTTCCAAACGTTCCAATGTGCCTGGCATGCGCTCAGGCTTTGTAGCCGGTGATGAAACCATCATAGAAAAATTCACGTTGTATCGCACTTATCATGGCTGCGCGATGAACCCGGCTGTGCAGGCTGCTTCAATTGCCGCATGGAATGATGAAGCGCATGTGATTGAGAACCGCAGACAATATGCGAGAAAATTCAAAGACGTGACACCCCTGCTATCTGATGTATTAGAGGCTACGATTCCTGATGCTGCATTTTATCTATGGTCGAGAATCAAGAATGACCAATATTCAGACACTGAACTCGCTGTGAAATTGTATCGTGACTTGAATATCACGGTATTACCGGGCAGTTTTCTTGCGCGTGAAGCGCACGGTGTAAACCCAGGTAAGAATTTCGTACGGATGGCACTGGTTGCCTCTTATGAGGAATGTATTGAAGCAGCGCATCGTATACGCGAACATATACACCTATAGTAGATACGCTCATCGCGAACTTATTAAAAACACTGTTATTTTTAACAGCACTATTTTCTAGTTCACCGCTTTAATATATTTATTATTTAATTTTACGGCAAGCGAACTCAAAGCAATTAAAGCAATGCCGATCATCACTAATGCAATTGGCCAGCCCACTGTATTGGCAAAATGTCTTGCCGTGTAATAGCCTATATAAAATAACATGGAAAGTGTACCAACCAGCAGCAATGTTCTACTGCGCACATAAGTACTGATAAATATCATCAGTGCACATACACCAAGATATAAAGGCTCAAGCGCCGAGTGTTTTACTGACTCAAATACCGACCACAACAGCACAACAGACCCGATAAAGTACCAAAATGCTGCAATCGCAATATGTTTAGATTGATTAAGCGCATACGCAATAAAGAGCAATGAAGTACCAATCACAACGCCGATGAGTTTTTCGTTGATATCCAGAATATCAAACAGGTTCGCAAAAAAGATAGATCCGAACAGAATGGTACTGAATGCGAGGACAGTACGCCCTTTAGCCCAGAATGCACTGCCCTGCTGAATCAACATATATAAAGCCATAAAAAGCAAGCCGTAACGCGCATCTCCGCCAGAAGAATACTCATGCAGCATCACCAGAATTCCGGTTGGCTGTAATAATGAAGACATCAGAAATAATGGTGTGGCAGCACGCTCATATTTTTTGTCAGATAAACATACTAGCCCCATTACAAATGCAATCAGTCCGGTTCCCAGCGTCACAATCACGCGCGCTGCCGATCCAAAATCATCCCAATACATGGAAATAAAAACAGCGATCCCGGCAAATACAAAAACACCGCCTATGTAGCCAAAAAGTTTAGATAAAATACTAGTGGATGGCTTGTCACTCTGGAGTTTTGATGCCTGAAGCGCATGAGCAATTTCATCAAGCGTAATCTGATTATGTTTGGCAAGAGCAACGATGTCCTGCAATGCATCTTCTTTAAGCGACATGACAACCCCTTACTTTTTGATGACCCATCCGATGAAATGCACTTGATTGTAATAATAAGCACCTTGCGTATCAGGTATCTTGTAGCCGACACTACCTTTTTTAAGCCTGAAACTGTTATTTTGGTAACCTCCGCCAAAAATCCCGCCTACCAAGCCCCCGTCCCTGTAACTCGGGCCGTCCAGCGTATAGCCATCTGGAGATATACGCGATGAATCTATAGTCCAATTGCGTGTTTCTTCCAGCACGGCTTCATGACCAACTGCCGCACTTGCAGCTTTAACAAGGTCTATATTGACTTCACGCACTGTTTCAGTTTTGCCGTCATAAGCCATCAGTAATTTTGAATTAAAACCCCTCTGGTCTTTATTGTTGTTTTTGTAGGCTTTAACAATAAGCTTTTGATCTTTTACAGCAAAATCCACAAAGTACTCAGGGGAATCCTGATAGTCATAGCGCGTAGTAGTAAATAACATTTCATATTGGGGAGGCATGCCGAATGCTTTTGGAATAACCGCCGCAACAAAAAATAGCAGTATCAGCAGCAGCGGCAATGTAAGCCCAACGACCAACACCAGATTCTCTTTAATAAAGTTTTTCATTCGCTACCCCTTAATAAACTCTACTATTTCATGCAATACCAAATCATGCAGGTTTGGATTCAAACAGTCGATTTCGACAATATCATCCATAGCGCGCAGCCAAGTCAACTGGCGTTTAGCCAACTGACGTGTGGCAAAAACACCCCTGTCACGCAACTCATTCTTATCATATTGTCCGGCGAGATACTCCAGCGCCTGTCGGTAACCCACGCAACGCATAGAAGTGCTATCTGCGGTCAGTTCAGGATATTTCTTTACCAACGTTTTTACTTCATCAATAAACCCATCGGCCAGCATCTGGTCAAACCTGAGCGCTATGCGTTCATGCAGCGCCTTGCGGTCACTGGGTACCAATGCAATTTTTAATAATCGATACGGTAAAGCTTCCCCCACAGAAGCCAGATGCAAGGATGTCATTGATTGCCCGGTCAGTTGATAAACTTCCAGCGCACGT
The DNA here is from genome assembly GCA_041307905.1 of Methylotenera sp. GTDB lineage: Bacteria > Pseudomonadota > Gammaproteobacteria > Burkholderiales > Methylophilaceae > Methylotenera. The sequence goes on along the minus strand of JBFZCQ010000109.1, from coordinate 763 downwards.
TCAATACGCTGCACATCATTAGGCTGCAGGCGTGCAGCTGTTTCCGGGTCTACATCCGCCAGTTTGGCATGCATGGCAGGCCAACCCACCTGCGCGGCTTCTTTCTCAATTTTTTCTCGCACTTCAGGATTCGCTTCAGGCAAGTTACTCAAGCCACCCTGCAGGGCTTTGAAATAGAGCATGGTGCCACCTACCAGTAATGGGATTTTGCCACGCGCAGTAATATCCGCCATAAGTCGCAAAGCATCTGTTCTGAAATTAGCCGCAGAATATGCTGCTGTAGGTGAAATAATATCGATCAAATGGTGCGGCGCTTTTACTAAAGTCTGCGTGTCTGGCTTTGCTGTGCCTATATTCATATCACGAAATACCAGTGCGGTATCTACTCTGATCAGTTCCAGCGGCAACAGAGAATAAAGTTAGACGGCAGCACCAGTTTTGCCGCTAGCAGTAGGGCCCATAAGAAAAATTGCAGGAGGTAATGCGAATTGGTTCATTTAATATGATTCTACTTGGCATATTTTCAGCACGATGCTAACAAGGCATTAAAGCCGATATGCTCTTATTGATCTGGCACGATGATATACGAAGTCCGTTCGCACTGTTCTGTGAGCCTGTCGAATAGTTGAAATGCGAATGGGCTCAACAGCCTTCGACAGGCTCAATCCGTAAAGGTATTCCCCAATTTTCTACCCGTAAGAGGCATCACCACCGATCTAACTAGCTAAAGCTACAAGGTTGGTGCGATAAGCCAGAAAACTGG
>JBFZCQ010000108.1:0-14350 GCA_041307905.1 Methylotenera sp. | reverse complement strand
CATTCACTGCAATTGCCAAGTCATAGACAAGAAAATCATTGCATGCATAATAAAAATCTATCAGACCACCGACTTTATCGCCATCAAACAGAACATTATCGCGGAACAGATCCGCATGAATAATACCTTTAGGTAGTTCTGAAGTATTGAGTGCGGATTGAAATGCCAGAGTGTCTTTTAATAGCTGCTGATCTTCTTCTGGAAGATGAGGCATGACCAGACCAGCAATTTTCACGCGCCAATCGGCATCACGGGGGTTACGATGCGGCTTGCCTACCCTATCTGTCACACGCTCTACAAATGACTGTCCTGCAACATGCATCTTTGCCAGCACTGCGCCAACTTCGGCACAATGCTTAACTTCAGGCACCTTGATATCGTGCCCATTCAGGCAGCTGATCAATACAGCAGGCTTGCCGTTCAGCATATGCAAGCTGATACCAGAATCATTGGTGATTGGCTGCGGGCAAGGTACACCGTGGGTTGCAAGGTGGCTCATCAGATCGATAAAGTATGGCAGTTCATCCATTGTATTGTGCTCAAACAGGGTAAGCACAAATTTATTCTGCGTAGTGGTGACAAAATAATTGGTATTGGTAATGCCTGATGAAATACCTTTGAGCTCAATAACCTCGCCGATTGAATAACCTTGAAGCCAGGCTTGTAACTCTTGAATGCTAACTGAGGTAAAAACAGACATAAATGAAATATTTAACTAATAATTTAAAGTAACTGGGAAGTTAAGAGTGAAAGCCAACTGCTATTAAATAATTAAAGAGGGCGCTGGCCCTCTTTAAATTCAATCAGCAATTTAGCACAACATGCTAGAACCTGAAAATCGTCCACTTCGGAATAGATAATGGCGGGATAGGTCCAGAGTTAGTCCAGCCACCTTCCTGATCTTCTTTGTACAAGTAATAGGGCACACCGTTGGACGGTGTAACTTTCATCATATAGAGTTCGCCGTTCATGCGATACTCTTCAACCATCTCTCCATTGTTTTTTTTAACAATGGTAACTTCCGGCTCATCAGGATCATCTTCTGTACTCAGTGCAGGCGGTGGAATCTCCTCAAGCGGCTGCAAATCTTTAGGCGCTTCTGCACCCTGCGCAAACAAAGGCAACATTAGCATCAGCCCTAATAATGTACCTATCGCTTTATGATTTTTAAACATACACTGAACACCTATCCTTAAGTGTGACTTTCATTATGAAATATTCTATCAAATATAACGCTATATAACGCTTTTCTTTATAAATAAAGCTGAATGCGCTCTTCTTCCGCTGAAAGTTTAAAGCCTCTAGTTTCATAATGTTTGAATATCGCTGCTACCACCAATTCAGGCTCATCGATAATCTGTATCAGATCCAGATCTTCCGGTGAAATCATCGCCTCATCGACTAGCGTCGTTTTAATCCAATCTACAAGGCCTCGCCAGAATGGCTCACAAACCAGAATAATCGGCATTTTCAATGTCTTGCCTGTCTGAACCAGAGTAATGCATTCCATGAGTTCATCCAGCGTACCGAAGCCGCCAGGTAACACCACATAGGCACTAGCATTTTTTACAAACATGACCTTGCGCATAAAAAAGTGCTTAAAATTCTGGCTCACATCCTGATAAGGATTGCTGTTCTGTTCATGCGGCAATTCAATATTAAGACCAACACTAGGCGAATGGCCGGCAAATGCACCTTTATTCGCTGCCTCCATAATGCCTGGACCGCCACCGGATATCACGCTAAACCCGGCATCAGACAGCATACGTGCGATTTTTTCAGTGAGTTCGTAATAAGGGGTTCCGGGCTTGATACGTGCGCCGCCAAAAATGGAAACTGCCGGTGTAATTTCTTTCAATCGCTCGGTAGCGCTTACAAATTCCGCCATAATTTCAAACGCCTGCCATGATGCATGGCCGCTCTGCTGAATATCCCTTGCATCAGACATTGCGCTGGCTAGGATTTTTTTATCAACTGACATAGTGAATAACCTTCATAGGATTTAGTAAACACCGATTAAATGGTTACGCGTGCGAATTGCTGCGTTGCGCGGTACTCGCAACTTCGCTGTATACCACATACTATCTCGGTTGCTGCGTTCCGTGCGCCTTTGGCGTATGAATAATGCGCTTCAGCGCATATATTCCACGGACACGCCCTTTACGGATGCACTTCATTCCACTCGTTCAATTAATCAGTGTTTCCTTTACAAAATCTCCATCTATAAACGCCCAGATGTTTTATTATGTTAGCAATTAAAAAACTGTTAGCAACAACAAATTACAACTATTTGTTAAAAACCGCTTTAGCTTGGATTTAAGCCTATTGGCGACTGCTCGAAAAATTTGGATTTTTACATGAAAACATTGTTATTAGTGGATGGCTCATCCTATCTTTACCGCGCATTTCACGCCATGCCTGATTTAAGAAATCACCTGAATCAGCCTACCGGCGCAATTCAGGGTGTGCTTAATATGCTACGCCGTTTACATAAGGATTATCCGGCAGATTACAGCGCATGTATCTTTGACGCCAAAGGAAAAACCTTCCGCGATGATATTTATCCGGAGTACAAAGCGAACCGCGCTTCCATGCCGGACGACCTGCGAAGTCAGGTTGCACCGCTGCACGAAGCTATTAAAGCGATGGGTTGGCCGCTGATCATTGAAGAAGGCGTAGAAGCCGATGATGTAATTGGCGCACTGGCAAAACAGGCAGAACGCGAAGGCATGCGCGTCATTATCTCCACCGGCGATAAAGATATTGCGCAACTGGTAAACGATCACATCACCATCGTTAACACTATGCCAAACGCCTTCAGAAAAGGGGACGAAAAACTAGACATCGAAGGCGTAGAAGAAAAGTTCGGCATTCCGCCAAACCTGATTGTGGATTACCTGATATTGATCGGTGATACATCTGACAACGTACCGGGTGTGGAAAAAGTCGGCCCGAAAACCGCGGTAAAATGGCTCAAGCAATATGGCTCGCTCGACAACATCATCGCAAATGCCGACCAAATCACTGGTGTAATCGGTGAAAACCTGCGCAAAGCGTTGCCGTGGCTACCTACCGCGCGTGAACTGATTACAATTCGCTGCGACGTTGGCATTCAGGAAAACCTCTCTGATCTGGCACCTCAATTACCGGACAAAGCCAAGCTGGCTGAATTGTTCGACCACTTTGATTTCAAATCCTGGAAGCGCGAACTGGAACACATGCCGGACGGCAGGCCAAACACTACTGCCGCAGCAACGGAACCAAGGCAGCCGCAAACCGCCGATATGTTTGCTAGCGATGCGGTGATTGCCGATAGCTATGTTGCTAATAAATCACGCAAATACGAAACAATTTTAAGCAATGATCAACTAGATAGATGGCTGGCAAAACTTAACTCAGCCGACCTAGTGTGCTTCGATACTGAAACTACCTCACTTGACCCGATGCTGGCAAAGCTCGTAGGCATGTCATTCAGCGTAGAAGCTGGTAGCGCGGCCTATCTACCGTTAATGCATGACTACTTTGATGCGCCGCAACAGCTGAATTTCAATGAAACGCTCGCCAGAGTCAAACCGATTCTCGAAAACTCAACCATCAAAAAAGTAGGGCAAAACCTGAAATATGACCAGCATGTGCTGGCAAACCATGGTATTCAGTTAAACGGCATCGCGCACGACACTCTGCTGCAATCCTATGTATTTGAATCACATAAATCGCATGGCATGGATGCTTTGAGTGAGCGCCACCTCGGTATTAGCACCATCACATTTGAAGAAGTGGCCGGCAAAGGCACTAAACAGGTAAGCTTTAATCAGGTTACCGTAGAAGTAGCAGCTGAATATGCCGCTGAAGATGCCGACATTACCTTGCAGCTGCATCAGGCCATGTACCCGCAGATTGCAGCTGACAAGAAACTGGACTACATTTATAGCCAGATTGAAATGCCAGTATCAGACATTTTATTTACGATTGAGCGGAATGGCGTGCTCATAGACGCCAACATGCTTAACGCGCAAAGCAATGAAATCGGCATGAAACTGGTTGCACTGGAGAACCAGGCTTATGAACTTGCGGGCCAGCCATTTAATCTGGGCTCACCGAAACAGTTACAGGAAATTCTGTTTGGCAAGCTCGGTATCAAGCCACTTAAAAAAACACCCAGCGGCACACCGTCGACTGATGAAGACGTATTACAGGAACTGGCGCTGGATTACCCGCTGCCTAAAGTGCTGCTGGAGTATCGCGGCCTTGCTAAACTCAAGTCTACCTATACCGACAAGCTGCCGCGCATGATTAACCCGGCTACCGGCCGTGTGCATACCAGCTATAATCAAGCAGTAGCGATTACCGGCCGCCTTGCGAGTTCCGACCCTAACCTGCAAAATATTCCTGTTCGCTCGGCTGAAGGCCGCCGCATCCGCGAAGCATTCATCGCCCCCAAAGGCAGCGTGATTGTTTCTGCCGACTATTCACAGATTGAACTGCGCATCATGGCGCATCTGTCGCAGGATAACGGTATGCTGGATGCGTTTGCCAATAACGAGGATATTCACCGCGCAACTGCGGCCGAGATTTTTGGCGTTGATCGTGAAAATGTAGACAATGAGCAGCGTCGCTATGCAAAAGTCATCAACTTTGGCCTCATCTACGGCATGAGCGCGTTTGGCTTGGCGCAAAATCTCAACATCGAGCGCAGCGCGGCACAAAGTTACATCGAACGCTACTTTGCGCGTTACCCCGGTGTACGTGAATACATGCAGAACACTCGCGAGATCGCCAAACAGCAAGGTTATGTAGAAACCTACTTTGGCCGCAGATTATGGGTACCGGAAATCAACAGCCCTAACGGCATGAGAAGAGCAGGCGCAGAACGCGCAGCAATTAATGCACCGATGCAAGGCACTGCAGCAGACCTGATAAAACTCGCGATGATAGCCGTGGATAAGTGGCTTAAAGATAAAAAGCTGCAATCCAAACTGATCATGCAGGTGCACGATGAACTGGTGCTGGAAGTCCCCGAAAGCGAACTTGAACTAGTGAAGCAAAGATTACCGGAACTGATGCAGCATGTGGCTAAACTGGATGTACCGCTGCTGGCTGAAGTCGGCGTCGGCATCAATTGGGAAAGCGCGCACTAACTTACGCGCAACGAGTTATATATGCTCATTTCGCTGTAGCGCCCTGTAGCCTTTAATCATACGTGCAAGGTGCCATAAGGCTGCTACAAAAACCACTGTGCCGCCAACCGCGAGCCCTTTAAGAAAAAGTGGGTCAAACATCCAACCGAATAATTGACCATAAACTTCATAGCCATTGCCCAATCCATCTTTAAAGCTATTTTTAATTGCGAACAGAAAACTGGCAAATACAACAACAATGCCTATACCCACCCATAAATTGGTGTACCAGAAAGACCTGACCTGCCATGCAAAATGTGTATGCACCCAATTCTGCTGAACTGTGGAACTATGGTGTTTATGTGCCAGCGCCAATGCAATAAAAAAAGTAATGCCTCCGGTAAAGCCACTAAGGAAAATTAATATATATATCTGCTTGGCTATCGCTTTATCTATGCTTATCTGTGCTTGTTGCTTTGGATCAAGTTTTTGCTGTTCCTTGATAAACTCTACCCGCTCCATTCTATTCTGCAGACTTAATCGTGCTTGCTCCTCACGCGCAGCGGCCTCGGACTTCACATAAGCCACCCCGCAACTCGGACATGCCCATTCAGGGGCGTCATCAGCAGGCTGACGCGTATAACGACACTTAAGACAAGTGTTGCCAGAAAACTCCAACGTCAACGCTGCGGTTTCAGAAGATTGATTGTCTTGCAAAGTAAAGAAACTTTCTAAATGAATGCATTTATAATATTGAATAATCTACCATAGTTAGAAGATATCCTCTTATGTCGCAGCAACAGTTTGGCATCTACATCATCGGTGACGAAATACTTTCAGGCAAGAGGCAGGATGCACATCTTAACTTTGTCATTCAGGCACTTAAATCACGTGGTTTGCAATTAGCATGGGCACACTACCTAGGCGACATTCCGGAACAGATTACGAGCCTGCTCCGCGCCAGCATGCAACGTGGTGATATCGTATTCAGCTTTGGCGGCATTGGTGCCACACCGGATGACTTCACGCGCCAGTGTGCGGCTGATGCGGCCGGATTGCCAATCGCACGTCACTCAGGCGCTGTGGCTGAGATTGAAGCACAATATGGCGAGAGCGCATATCCCAAACGCGTGCTGATGGCAGACTTTCCATTGGGTGCCGAATTGATTCCTAATCCGGTGAATCGCGTAGCCGGGTTTTCAATCAACCAGCATTACTTCGTGCCGGGCTTCCCGCAAATGGCGCACCCGATGGTGGAATGGGTGCTGGATACCCACTATTCGCATTTGTTTCATCAGCAGGACTACACGGAACTTTCTATACTGGTTATGGATGCCGGAGAGAGTCAACTGATTGATTTAATGCGCTATATCGTTGCAAAATATCCGGACTTGAAACTATTCAGTCTGCCAAAATTGGATAATCGCCGCACCACGGAAGTAGGTGTAAAAGGTGCTGCAGAACTAGCGAAAGACGCATTGGATGAAATCAAGCTTGCGGTAAGTGCGCTAAATTTTCCTTGGGCTGAACTTTAATCAAATCATGGAATGTAGAGATTTTTGTGGCGCCTGCTGCATCGCCCCATCAATAAATAGCCCGATTCCCGGCATGCCAAATGGCAAACCTGCCGGGGTGCGCTGTGTTCAGTTGGATATTGAAAACCGGTGCATGATCTTTGGCAAGCCGGAAAGACCAGCATTCTGCTCAGGCCTGCAGCCTAGCTTAGAGATGTGCTCTGACACGCGCGAGCAGGCAATCGCATGGCTTACGCAGCTAGAACGGCTCACTGCGCCGACTCTCCCCCAGTAATAACACTGCGATAAAACTCACCGCGGCGGCGATTGAAACGTAAGCGCCCACCCACGACAAACCACCAGCCGTGACTAGCAGTTGAGAAATATAAGGCGCGAGTGAAGCTCCTAAAATACCGCCCAACTGATAAGCCAATCCAGCCCCGGTATAACGCACCGCAACCGGAAACTGCTCAGGCAGATACGCACCCATCGGCGCAAATGTTGCTCCCATCAGAAACAGCGCCAAAGATAAAAAGACTGTCACCTGCACCACTGAACCGCTTGCCAGCAACGGACTAAGCGTAAAGCCGGCTAGTACGGCAAATGCACCGCTTACCAGTAATACCGGCCGGCGACCAAAATGATCGCTTAGTTTTGCAGATATTGGCGTGGCAATTGTCATAAATAAAATCGCCACACATAACATACCTAGAAAATCCACACGCGATATTCCGAGCCTAGTCGTACCGTAACTGAGGCAAAACACCGTGGCGGTATAAAACAGGTTGTAGCACACCACCATCGCCAGCGCCCCCAGCAATACCGGTCGCAAATGTGTTTTCAACAAGGGTCTAATCGGCACCTCATGTGTTTTATTTTCAGCCAGTGCCGTCGTAAAAGCAGGTGTTTCCGCTAGCTTAAAGCGCACATACAAACCAACACCTACTAATAGAGCGCTGGCGATAAATGGTAGGCGCCAGCCCCAGGCTTTGAACTGTGCATCAGTCAGCCACAACGCCAAAGCCAGATAGCTTAAAGTCGCCAGCAGGAAGCCCACTGACGGCCCTAATTGCGGAAACATGCCAAACCATGCACGCTTACCTTCAGGCGCGTGTTCAGTAGCGAGCAATGCTGCACCGCCCCATTCGCCACCCAGACCTAAACCCTGACCAAAACGCAGCACACATAAAGCAACAGGTGCCCATATCCCCAATACTTCATAACCAGGTAAAAGGCCTATCAGCAGGGTTGAAATCCCCATAAGTAGTAGCGAGGCCGCCAGCGTTGTTTTGCGTCCGACTTTGTCGCCAAAATGCCCGAACACAATTGCACCCACTGGTCTGGCAATGAAGGCAATACCGAATGTTAAAAAAGCATTCAAAGACTGGGTTGCAGGATCGCTGGCGGGGAAAAACACCTGACCAATCACCAAAGCAGCCGCCATTGCGTAGATATAAAAATCATAAAATTCAATGGCAGTACCGATAAAGCTGGCAAACGCGATATGGCTGGTGGAAGCTTTTTGCATATTCAATAAATTCAATAATAGACTATCTCAGATTGTATGCCATAAATAATAGGCACTTCTATAAATACATTTTTTGGGCGAATTAGTGCGTTGCGCGGTACTAGGAAACTCACTGTATAACGCATACTGTTCCGGCTCCTGCGTTCCGTGCGCCTTTGGCATATGAATAATGCGCTTCAGCGCATATATTCTGCGGACATGCTCTTTAGGGGTAATACTGCTTCCAGAACTATGCATTTATACCCAAACTCTGAATTTATAAAAGTGCCTAATGAATTTTTTGGTTTTCTCAAAGTTCGATTGCGTATAAAATAGGCAACTTTCACGTTTTAGAAAATCACTAGTGCAAATCGGTAACCACATCTTAAAGAACAATCTGGTAGTCGCACCCATGGCGGGCGTGACCGACAGGCCTTTCCGTCAGCTTTGCAAAAAGATGGGCGCAGGTCTGGCTGTATCTGAGATGGTCACCTCAAACTCACTACTCTACGGCAGCGAAAAAACAAAACGCCGCGCTAACCACGAAGGTGAAGTTGACCCGATTTCCGTACAGATTGCCGGCGCTGATCCGAAAATGATGGCTGAAGCCGCAAAGCACAATGTAGATAACGGTGCACAGATTATCGACATCAATATGGGTTGTCCGGCTAAAAAAATCTGTAACGTGATGGCCGGTTCTGCATTGCTCAAAGATGAGCCACTAGTTGCGCAGATTTTAAGAGCGGTTGTCAGTGCCGTTGATGTGCCGGTTACCCTTAAAATCCGCACCGGCTGGGACAAAAATAACCGTAATGCAATTGCGATTGCCAAAATGGCTGAGGACCTCGGCATACAGGCGCTAGCCATGCACGGCCGCACCCGGGCCTGTGCCTACACGGGCCAAGCGGAGTACGACACGATTGCAGCGGTTAAACAGGAAATCCGCATCCCGTTGATTGCCAACGGAGACATTACCACACCGGAAAAAGCTAAATTTGTACTGGATTACACCGGTGCCGATGCTGTGATGATAGGCCGTGCCGCACAAGGCCGTCCATGGATATTCCGCGAGATTGAACATTACCTGACGACCGGCACGCATTTATTGGCGCCAACGGTAGATGAAATTCACACTGTGATGCTGGAACATCTGCACGACTTATATGATTTCTATGGCGACCTGACCGGCATGCGCATGGCGCGCAAGCATATTTCCTGGTACACCAAGGGGCTGGCTGGCTCAGCGCAGTTCCGTCATAGCATGAACACATTGCAAACGATAGACTTGCAGTTACAGGCCATTAACGACTTTTTTGTTGAGCTGAAAGCTAAAAATGATCGTTTGGTATATATCGATAATAACAATGCAGATGACGCTGACAGCAGCGCGTCAGAAGCACTGGCAGCCTGAGTTTAGAAAATGTCAGCAGATTGCAAATTAAGCCAAGCCGTTAGAGAGTCTCTGGATGACTACTTTACCCATCTGGATGGTGAGCCGCCGCATGCCGTTTACGACATGGTGCTGGGCTGCGTAGAAAAACCGTTATTGCAATACATCATGCATAAAGTAGGCGGAAACCAGAGTAAGGCTGCAGAAATTCTGGACATCAACCGCAACACGCTGCGCAAAAAACTTCAGCAATACAATATTGATTAATCAACCTTTCACAACCATTTCTTTCTTTTAGAGTTTTCACATGGCAACTATTAAACGTGCGCTCATCAGCGTTTCTGATAAAACCGGTATTACTGATTTTGCTAAAAGCTTAAATGCGCTTGGCGTAGAACTCCTATCTACCGGCGGTACCGCTAAATTATTCCGCGATAACAATATCCCAGTCATCGAAGTCAGCGACTACACAGGTTTTCCTGAAATGCTCGATGGCCGCGTTAAAACGCTGCATCCGAAAGTACATGGCGGCATTCTGGGTCGCCGTGATTTACCGGAACACGTTGCTGCCATGCAAGCACAAGGCATTCCAAACATTGATATGGTTGTCGTCAACCTGTATCCATTTGAAGCGACGGTTGCGAACCCGGACTGTACACTGGAAGATGCAATCGAAAACATCGACATCGGTGGCCCGGCCATGGTGCGCTCTGCTGCCAAAAACTGGAAAGATGTTGCCGTTTTAACCGATGCCAGCCAATACGCTGAAGTACTGCGCGAGATGCAAAGCACCGGCGGCGCAACATCACAGGCGACAAAATTTGCACTGTCAGTAGCGGCATTCAACCGCATTAGCAATTATGACGGTGCAATCAGTGATTACCTGTCAAGCTTCAATACAGACGGTACCCGCAACCCTTATCCGGCACAGGTAAACAGCCGTTTTGTAAAACTGCAGGATTTGCGCTACGGCGAAAACCCACACCAGAGCGCAGCGTTCTATCGCGATATGGATCCAGCACCTGGCTCATTGGTAACAGCACAGCAATTACAAGGTAAAGAACTCAGCTACAACAACATCGCTGATTCTGACGCAGCATGGGAAGCCGTTAAAAGCTTTGAAATCCAGAACAACAGCACCAAAGGTGCTTCTGCTGCCTGCGTCATTGTAAAACATGCAAACCCATGCGGCGTGGCAATGGGCAAAGATGCACTCGAGGCTTACAGCAAAGCATTTAAGACAGACCCGACTTCAGCTTTCGGCGGCATTATCGCTTTCAATACTATTGTAGATAAAGCAGCCGCTGAAGCCGTTAGCAAACAATTTGTTGAAGTATTGATTGCGCCGGATTACACAGAAGATGCATTAGCAATTTTCAGTGCCAAAGCCAATGTTCGCGTACTTAAAATCACATTGCCGCAAGGTGGCAATACACCTTGGGAACAAGGTCGCAATGCTCAGGACATCAAACGCGTAGGTTCAGGCATCCTGATCCAGACTGCAGACAATCATGAAATCAATGTTGCTGATTTAAAAGTAGTGACTAAAAAGCAGCCGACACCACAACAGATGGAAGATATGCTGTTTGCTTGGCGCGTGGCTAAATATGTAAAATCCAATGCGATTGTGTTCTGTGGCAACAGCATGACCTTAGGCGTGGGCGCTGGCCAGATGAGCCGTGTCGACAGCACGCGTATTGCCGCAATCAAGGCACAGAATGCCGGACTTACACTGAAAGACTCAGTAGTTGCTTCTGATGCGTTCTTCCCGTTCCGTGACGGCATTGACGTACTCGCAGAGGCCGGCGCGGCCTGTGTGATTCATCCGGGTGGCAGCATGCGTGATGAAGAAGTCATTGCAGCAGCAGATGAACATGGTTTAGTAATGGTGTTGACCGGCATTCGTCATTTCAGACATTAATTTAATATTCTTAATTTTCGTTATTCCCACCTGCGCCGGAATAACGAATTGCATGTGTTCCGTTTATTGATTGAAGTTTCTAAAGGTTAAAAACATGAAAATATTGGTGATTGGTAGTGGTGGTCGTGAACACGCGCTAGCCTGGAAAGTCGCTCAGAACAAAGCCGTCAGCCGTGTTTATGTTGCGCCCGGCAATGCAGGCACCGCACTTGATCCGGACATGATGAATGTACCAATATCATCAGTACCCGACCTGGTGAAATTCGTGCAGGATGATGGCGACATTTATCTGACTATCGTCGGCCCTGAAGCTCCGCTCTCTCAAGGTGTCGTTGATGCATTCCGCGCCGCAGGTCTGAAGGTTTTCGGGCCCACCAAAGCCGCTGCTCAATTGGAGTCTTCAAAAGATTTCGCTAAAGCCTTCATGATCAGACACAACATCCCTACTGCTGCTTATGCTACGTTTACCGATGCGCAACAGGCGCATGACTACGTGAAACAGCAAGGCGCACCTATCGTAATTAAAGCTGACGGTCTGGCCGCTGGTAAAGGCGTTGTGGTGGCGATGCATGAAGATGAAGCCCATGCAGCGATTGACGCCATGCTGGCAGACAATAAACTCGGTGCTGCCGGCGCACGTGTTGTGATTGAAGAATTTCTGCAAGGTGAAGAAGCAAGTTTCATTGTGATGGTAGATGGTAAAAACATATTGCCTCTTGCTACCAGCCAGGACCACAAGCGCCTGCAAGATAATGACATGGGTCCAAACACAGGCGGTATGGGCGCATATTCACCAGCTCCGGTTGTGACACCGGAAATCCACGCCAAAGTCATGCGCGAAATTATCAGGCCGACGGTTGAAGGCATGGCAAAAGACGGCATTCCCTACACCGGTTTCCTTTATGCAGGCCTCATGATTTCACCGAACGGTGACGTAAAAACGCTGGAATTCAACTGCCGCATGGGCGATCCGGAAACCCAGCCTATCATGCTGCGCCTAAAAAGTGACCTCGTAGCACTGGCTGACCATGCCATTAGCGGCACGCTGGATCAGGCAGAAGCCGTATGGGATAGACGCACGGCGCTGGGCGTAGTCATGGCTTCGGCTAATTATCCGGATACGCCAAGACTAGGTGATGCAATCACCGGCTTACCTAAAAATCTGACCGATGCGCATGTATTTCATGCCGGCACGACGTTAAAAGACGACAAAGTACTCACTAGCGGCGGTCGTGTGCTATGTGTTACTGCATTAGGTGAAACCGTAAAATTTGCACAGCAGCAAGCCTACAAAATATTGGATGACATCAAATTTGATGGTGCGCAGTATCGGACTGACATCGGCTACCGTGCGATCAAAGGATAAACTGTCTAGACTTGCAAATGAAAACAAAGCAACACCGGATGCAGAATTTACAATTATTGATTCGGTACGATAAATTAATGACAAACTCTGTAAAACTGGATCGCCACACTTAACTTGCGATAACGTCATTGCGAGCCTTAATGGCGCGACAATACAGTGTTATTAACGCCTTATCTATAAGTAATGCAAAAAAGAATAACGCCGCTCTCATTTGCGAATACAGACTGCTCTAGTAAATTAGAAAGAAAATTTTAATGGATACACAAGCCGTTTTAAGCTACCTGCAAAACCTGCAAGCCAGAATCGTAGAAGCCATCGAACTGGTAGACGGTAAAAACTTTCTGCAAGATAGCTGGCAGCGACCTGAAGGTGGTGGTGGCAACTCCTGCATGCTTGAAGACGGCAATGTATTCGAACGCGCAGGCATCGGCTTCTCTCATGTATTGGGCACTAAATTACCACCAGCAGCTAGTGTCGCGCATCCTGAAGCTGCAGGCCGACCATGGGAGGCCATGGGAGTTTCGCTCGTATTCCACCCGCGCAACCCATATATTCCTACCGTGCACATGAACGTACGCTTCTTCGTTGCAAAAGCACAAAATGCCACGGAACAGGACATCTGGTGGTTTGGCGGTGGCATGGACTTAACACCCTACTATGGCTTTAAAGAAGATGCAGAGCATTTTCATCGCACCATTAAAACCGCCATTGATACATTTGGCAGCAGTTACTACCCTGAATTCAAAAAAGAATGTGACGAGTATTTCTTCTTGAAACATCGCCAGGAACCACGCGGTATCGGCGGTATTTTCTATGATGACTTCAATGAACTTGGTTTCGAAAAAACTTTTGCCTTCCACCGTGCAGTAGGCGATGCATTTCTGCAGGCTTATCTGCCCATTGTGCAGCGCCGTAAAGACACCCATTACGGTGAACGTGAACGCGACTTTCAGGCATACCGCCGTGGGCGATATGTTGAGTTCAATCTGATTTATGATCGCGGCACTATTTTCGGTCTACAATCCAACGGTCGCACCGAGTCCATTCTGCTTTCCATGCCCCCTATCGTAAAATGGCGCTACGACTGGAAACCGGAAGCCGGCAGTCCGGAAGCTAAGCTCTATACTGACTTCCTGATTGAAAAAGACTGGTTATCGCTGAACGCCTAAAAGTTCTATGGAGTGTTGTGCATCATGAAAATTACAGACCAAGCCCGCGCTCTTGCGCAAGATCTGCTCGATTTTATTGATGTCAGCCCCAGTCCCTGGCATGCGGTTCACAGCGTAGAACAAAGGCTTCTGAATCAAGGCTTTACCCGACTTGAAGAATCCAAAACCTGGCAGTTATCCGCTGGAAAACGTTATTTTGTAGTGCGTGGCGGCGCCTCTATCATTGCTTTCACTGTTGGCTCACAGCCACTTACTGAGCATGGATTCCGTATCGTCGGCGCACATACAGACTCTCCGGGTTTGCGTCTGAAACCGCAGGCTGCATTTGGCAGTGACGGCTTAGTACGCATCGGCGTTGAAGTCTAC